>DATKFK010000996.1:0-9329 GCA_035544375.1 Thermoanaerobaculia bacterium | reverse complement strand
GATGCGCGAGATCATCCGCATCGCCACCAGCGAGTGACCGCCGAGATCGAAGAAGCCGTCCTCGAGCCCCACCCGCGGCACCCCCAGGATCTCCTCCCAGATCGCCGCCAGCACCTTTTCCGTCGCCGTTCGCGGCGCCTGGCGGCGCTCGCCCGGCTGCCCCTCCCGATCCGGCTCGGCCAGCTCCGCCAGCGCCTTGCGGTCCAGCTTGCCGCCGGCGGTGAGCGGCAGTGCCGCGAGCGCCACGAACGACGAGGGCACCATGTAGGCTGGCAGCATCTGGCCGAGGAAGCTCTTGAGCTGCGCACCGCTGGCGCCCTCGCTCTCCCGGGCGACCACGTAGGCCACCAGCCGGCGGTGTCCCGCCGCCTCCCTCACCACCACCGCCGCCTCCCGCACCGTGGCGTGCGCGGCGAGCGCCGCCTCGATCTCTCCCAGCTCGACACGGAAGCCCCGCACCTTGACTTGATGATCGATCCGGCCCAAGAACTCCAGCTCGCCGCCGGTCAGCCAGCGTGCCCGGTCTCCCGTGCGATAGAGCCGGCTCCCGGAGCGGCCGCTCCAGGGGTCCGGCACGAACCGTTCGCCGGTCAGCTCCGGACGCCCCAGGTAGCCCCGCGCCACCCCCTCCCCTCCCACGCAGAGCTCGCCCCCTACCCCTACCGGCACCGGCTCCAGCTCGGCATCCAACACATAGACCCGGGCGTTCGCCAGCGGCCGGCCGAGCGAGATCCGCGCCTCCCACGCCCGCGGCTCCTGCGCCAAAGCCACCACCGTCGCCTCCGTCGGACCATAAGTGTTGACCAGCCGTACGCCCTGACCCACTGCCGACCGCCATTCGGCCAGCCGCGCGCCCAGGGCCTCCTCCCCGCCGATGATGACCAGCCGCACTGCCGGCGCCAGCTCCAACCCGCCCTGCGCCAGCCCCGTCACCAGCTCGTGCCAGTAGGCAGTCGGCAGATCGAGCGCCGTCACCGATTGCTCGCGGCAGAAGGCGAGCAGCTCCGCCGCTCCGCCGGCCACTCCTGCCGGGCGCAGCACCAGCGTCGCGCCGGCCGCCAGCGTGGTGAAGATCTCCTCGACGCTGATGTCGAAGGCGAGCGAAGCGAACTGCAACACCCGGTCTTCCACGACCGGCCCGTAGAGCGCCAAGGCTGACTCGACGAAGCTCCGCACCGCGGCGTGCTCCACTTCGACTCCCTTGGGAGCGCCGGTCGAACCGGAGGTGTACATCAGGTAGGCCCGCTGGCTCCCAGCTGCCGCGCCCGCCGGCGCCGCCGTGCTCTGCCGCGCGATCCGCGGCCCGTCGCGGTCGAGGCAGATCACCGGCCCGGCCGTCAATCCGGCCAGCTTCTCCGCCAGCCGCTCCTCGGTCACCACCATTGCCGCGCCGCTGTCACCCAGTAGGTAGCCCAGGCGCGCCGCCGGCAACGCCGGCTCGCAGGGTAGATAGGCGCTCCCCGCCTTGAGGATGCCCAGCAGCGCCACGATCGCCTGCGGCGAGCGTTCGCAGCAGAGCGCCACGACGACCTCCGGACCTGCCCCGCACCTCACCAGGTGCCACGCCATCTGGTTGGCGCGCCGATCCAGCTCGCCATAGGACAGGACCGCCTCCCCGCTCGCCACCGCGATCCGGTCCGGCGTCCGCGCCGCCGCCGCCGCCAACAGCTCGTCGAGGCAACCGCCTGCCGCATCCCGCCGCCACTCGCCGCTCCACTCGTGCAGCACCTGATGCCGTTCGGCGGCACCCAGCCCGGCGTGCGCCGACAGCGGCGACTCCGGCGACCTCGCCAGCGCCCCAAGCAACGAGACGAACTTCCCCGCCAGGCGCTCGACCGTTGCCGCGTCGAACAGCTCCTCGCGATACTCCAGCGAGCCCACCAGCCCGCCCCCCAGCTCGGCGAGCGACAGCGTGATGTCGAACTGCGCCGTCCCCGCCCCGGCGTCCACCGACCGCCAGCGCAGGCCGCCGCCCGCCGTCTCCGCCTCCGCCGGCGGGTCGAGCACGAACATCACCTGGAACAGCGGCGAATGGATCAGGCTCCGCTCCACCTTCAACTCCTCCACCAGCCGCTCGAAGGGCAGCTCCTGGTGGGCGTAGGCTTCCAGGGATCCCTCTCGCACCCGCCCCAACAGCTCGCGGAAGCTCGGATCTCCCGCCAGCTCGCCGCGCAGCACCAGGGTGTTGACGAAGCACCCGATCAGCGCCTCCAGCTCCACCTGCCCGCGGCCCGCCACCGGCGTCCCCACCGCCAGGTCCCGCTGGCCGCTAAAGCGCCCGAGCAGGGCCTCGAACGACGCCAGCATCGTCATGAACGGCGTCGCTCCCTCATTGCGCCCCAACCGGCGCAGCGTCTCCAGGGTCTCAGGCGCGACCGATAGCCGCCGCCTGCCCGCCCGCGACCCGGGCAGCGGCCGGCGCGGACGGTCCACCGGCAGCTCCAGGGCCGCCGGCAGCCCGGACAACCGCTGGCGCCAGTAGGCGAGCAGGCCCTCGAGCACCTCGCCCTGCAGCCACTGCCGCTGCCTCGCCGCGTAGTCCGCGTACTGGATGGGCAGCTCGGCCAGCGGCGAGGCGGCACCGCCCGCGAACGCCGCGTAAAGGGCCGTCGCCTCTCGCACCAGCACGCCCATCGACCAGCCGTCGCTCGCGATGTGGTGCAGCGCCAGCGATGCCACGTGCTGCTGCCGGTCGAGACGGAGCAGCCTGCACCGCAGCATCGGCCCGCGCGCCAGGTCGAACGGCCGCCGCGCGTCGGCAGCCACCAGCCGTAGCATCGTCGCCTCGCGCGCCACCGCCTCGAGGCCGCTCAGGTCCACGACCGGCAGGGGCAACGGCGACGGCGGCATCACCCGCTGCACCGCCTCGCCGCCTCGTGCTTCGAACCGCGTCCGCAGCACCTCGTGCCGGCGCACGATCTCGCCGGCCGCCGCCGCGAACGCCGCCACCTCGAGGGCGCCTGCAATGTGCACCGGGATCGGCAGGTTGTACGCCGCGCTGCCGGGTTCCAGCCGGTCGATGAACCAGAGCCGCTGCTGGGCGAACGACAGCGCCAGCCGCTCCTCGGCCGGCAGCGCCCGCGGTGCGCCTCGTTCCGTCCCCGCCTTGGCTCGGCCCGCGCGCTCGACGGCCGCCGCCAGATCGATCAGCTTCGGGTGCTCGAACAGGGTGCGCACCGGCAGCTCCACCCCCAGCGCACCGGTGATGCGCGAGATCATCCGCATCGCCACCAGCGAGTGCCCGCCGAGATCGAAGAAGCCGTCGTCGAGCCCCACCCGCTCCACTCCCAGCACCTCCTCCCAGATCGCCGCCAGCACGCCCTCCCCCGGTGTCCGCGGGGCCACGAAGGCGGCGCGCTCCCCCGCCTTGCCGCCGGCCTCCGGCAGGGCCTTGCGATCGACCTTGCCGCTGGGGGTGAGCGGCAGCGCCGCGAGCGCCACGAACGAGGAGGGCACCATGTAGGCCGGCAGCGTCTGGCCGAGGAAGCTCCTGAGCCGTGCGCCGCCGGCGTCCTGGCCCTCCCGGGCGACCACGTAGGCCACCAACCGGCGGTCCCCGGCCGCCTCCCGCACCACCACCACCGCCTCCCGTACCGCGGCGTGCGCGGCGAGCGCCGCCTCGATCTCTCCCAGCTCGACTCGGAAACCCCGCACCTTGACCTGATGGTCGATCCGCCCCAAGAACTCCAGCTCGCCCCCGGGCAGCCAGCGTGCCAGGTCTCCCGTGCGGTAGAGCCGGCTCCCGGAGCGGCCGCTCCAGGGGTCCGGCACGAACCGCTCGCCGGTCAGCTCCGGGCGCCCCAGGTAGCCCCGCGCGAGCCCGGCTCCGCCCAGGTAGAGCTCGCCGGTGACTCCTACCGGCACCGGTTGCAGGTCGGGGTTCAAGACGTAGGCCCACGAGCCGGCGATTGCCCGGCCGATGGCCGGCGCCCCCCCGGCGCCGCGCTCCACCAGCGCGAAGGTCGAGTAGGTGGTGTCCTCCGACGGACCGTAGAGGTTCCAGACCCTCTCGATCCCGGCGATCCCGTAGATCGCCTCGGCGAGGCTGCGCGGCAGGGGCTCGCCGGCCACGTTCGCCGTGCGCACACCCGCCCCGATGGCGCCGACGCGCACCAGCTCGGCCATTACCGAAGGCACCGTGTTGATCAGCCGCACGAGATCGCGGGCTGGCAGCTCCGGCAGCTCCAGGGCGTCGCGGGCGAGGATCACCCGGCCCCCCCGGCTGAGCGGCACGAACAGCTCGAACGCCGAGAGATCGAAGCAGATCGAGGTGCTCGCCAGCACGCCCGCCAACTCGTCGGCCGAAAAGAGCTCCTCTGCCCAGCGCAGCAAGGCGACGACGTTCTGGTGCGTCACCGCCACGCCCTTGGGCCGGCCGGTCGAGCCCGAGGTATAGATCACATAGGCCAGATTGCCCGGTTCCGCCGTAAGCGCCGAGGAGCCCGCCCGGCGCCCTGCCGGCCGGCGCTCGGCGATCCCCGCATCGGTCAGGCAGAACTGGACCTGGGCGTCGTCGAGGATGTAGTCCTGCCGCTCCCGGGGGTAAGAGGGATCCACCGGGACGTAGGCCCCGCCGGCAGCGAGAACGCCGAGCAAGCTCACCACCATCTCCAGCGACCGCTGCCGGCACACCGCGACCCGGACCTCCGGACCCACGCCGCGCGCCCACAGCTCCTCCGCCAACCCCCGCGAGCGCCGCGCCAGCTCGCCGTAGGAGAGCGCGTGCTCGCCGCAGACCACCGCGATCCGCTCCGGCGTCCGCACTGCCTGGCACGCCATCAGCTCGTCGAGGCACCGTTCATCGCCGCCTGCCGGTCCGCTGTCGTTCCACTCGACCAGCAACTGATGGCGCTCGGCCGGAGAAAGCGGGCTCCAGGCCTCGTGCCGGGCATCCACGTCCTCGCCGATGGCGCCAAGGACGGAGCGGCAAGAGGCGAGCAGCGATTCGATCTGCACTTCGGTGACCTGAGGATCCCCCACTTCGAGCAGCCAGAGCAGCGAGTCCGGGCCGCTGCCGTAAGCGGAGAAGTAGAGGATGAGGGGAAAGTGGCCCACCGAACGGCGCACCCGCGCGGGTGGGACGGTGACGCCGGGAGGCGGCGCGAACTCGCCAAAGAGATGAAAATGGGTGTAGCCGATCTGGACTTCGAGCTGGGCGACGTTGAAGCCATCCTGCTGCAGCGCGGCCCAGGGGTAGCGCTGGTAGGGCATCAACTCGAGCTCGGCCGCGAAGGTCGCGGCGATCAGCTCGGCCCAGGTTCCCGGCAGCAGCCGTACCCGCAGCGGCACCGTGTTGTTGAAGACGCCGCGCACGTATTCGCCGCCGAGCGTCTCGGGACGCCCGTGAACGTGCAGGGCGACGGTCAGGTCCGACTGCCCGCTCGCCGCGCTCAGCAGCTTCAGGTGCACCGCCAGGAGCACGCTCTTCAAAGGGATCTCGAGCCGCCGCGCGACGGCGAGCAGGCGGTCGATCGTCGCCGCCGGCACGTCGAGACTGCGGAAGCGGCGCGGCGCCGTCGCCAACTGCGAGCCGGGCCAGTGGGGCAGCTTCGCGAGGGTCGCTGCCGCCAGCTTCTCGGCCCAGAACCGGCGGTGCACCGGCGACTTCAGCGCCTCTTGCTCCAGGCGAATGAAGTCGCGGTAGAGGACTTGTGAAGTGCCCCTGACCGGGAGCTGCTCGCCCCGCAGCAGCGTCGAATAGATGTCGTAGAGCTCGCCCAGGGTCTGGTAGGTGCCCCAGCCTTCGGCCACGGTGTGCGACTCGGTCATGGTCAGCCGCGACCGGCCGCCGCTGCAACGGTGGAGCTGGAAGCGCAGCAGCGGCGGCTTGCCGATGTCGTGGACCCGCCGCCGCTCGCGGTGCAGGAATCGGTCGAGCTCGTGCTCCTGGTCCCGCGGCGCCAGGCCCTCGAGATCGATGCAGTGCAGCGGGAAATCGACGCGCCGATGAACCAGCTGCAGCGGCTCGGCGAAGCTCGTCAGGTCGAACGAGGTGCGGAAGATGGCGTGGCGCGAGGCGAGATGCTGCAGGGCCTCGCCAAAGACCCCGGGCGCGAGCGGCCGCTCGAGATCGAAGAGAAAGACGTTGTGATAGGCGGGAATGGGATCGTTGCGGGTCAGCGCCGTATGGTAGAGCATGCCAAGCTGCATGCTGGCGAGCGGATAAGCGTCCTCCACCCCCTCCGGTACGCCGCGGCGGTCCTCGGCCGAGATCAAGCTGAACGCACCGCCGAGCGGCGCCGCGGCGGTGCGCCGCGGCAGGACGGCCGCGCCCGGCCGCCGCTTGCTCAGCAACGCCAAGAGCAGCCTCTTCTCGGGCGAGAGCGCGGCGATCCTGGTCTCTTGATCAATCATTTTTCGACCGTATTGCCGGTGCTACACGTTTGCCTTCAAGAGCGAAAGCACGTCGTCCTCCGAGAGGCCTGCCAGCCGATCGATGTCTTCGTCCCGGGCCGGCAGCGCCTCGCCGCCGCCGCCCTCGCCGCCGATCCCGAGGTCCGCCTCGAGCTTCTCCGCCAACTGGCTGATCGTCGGCCGCCGGAAGAGTTCCTGCACCGTGAACGCGAGACCGCGCTCCTGGGCCAGGGCAACGAGCCGGACGCTGCGCATGGAGTCGCCGCCAAGGACGAAGAAGTTGTCGTGGATGCCGACCGTCTCGATGCCGAGGGACCCCTCCCACGCCATGGCGAGGATCTCCTCGACCGGGGTGCGGGGCGCAACGTAGGCCCCTTTGAGATCCGGCCTGCGGGTGTCCGGGGCCGTGAGCGCGCCGCGGTCCAGCTTGCCGTTGGCGGTCAAGGGCAGGGCGTCGAGAGGGACGAAGGCCGCCGGGACCATGTAGTCCGGAAGTTTCGCCAGCAGCCACCCGCGCAGCTCCTCGACCGCGGGCATCTTGCCGTCTCGCGGCACGACATAGCCCACCAGGCGCCGGTCTCCCGGGAGGTCCTCACGCACGGTGACTGCCGCCTCGAGCACGGCCGGGCAGCGGGCGAGCACCGCTTCGATCTCGCCCAACTCGATGCGGAAGCCGCGCACCTTGACCTGGTGATCGCGGCGCCCCAGGAAGAGCAGGTCGCCGCTCGGCAAATGGCGCGCGAGGTCACCGCTGCGGTAGAAGCGCTCGCCGGCGCCGCCGGCGAAGGGATCCGGGAGAAAGCGCTCCGCGGTCAGCTCCGGCCGGCCGAGATAGCCGCGGGCGACGCCGGGTCCCGCGATATAGAGCTCCCCCGCCACGCCGGTGGGCACAACCCGGAAGTCCCGGTCGAGCACGTAGAGCCGCATGTTGGCGACCGGGCGGCCGATCGGCACCGGCCCGCCGCGCGGGGTGCCCGGCGGCACCTCGTAGACGGCGCAGCCCACGACCGTCTCCGTGGGACCGTACTCGTTGATCACGCGGATGGCCGGCGCACGCCGCCGCCAGAAGGCGAGCTTCTCGCCCTCGAGCGCCTCGCCGCCGACGACCAGGGCCAGCGCCGGGATCTCCCCGGCGGACCGCTCGAGATCGTGGCGCGCCAGCTCGAGGTGCGCAGGCGTGATCTTGAGCAGGCTGAAGGGCTGCACCCCGGCCGCCGTCTCGGGGCTCTCCCGGCCGAAGGAATCTCGCAGCAGCGTCACGGTGCGCCCGGCGAGCAGCGGGCCCCAGAGGGCGGTCACGGTGAGGTCGAAGCTCATCGGCGAGTCGACCGGGGCGCCCCGCCCGGCCGCGATGTCGTAGTAGCGGACCGCCCACGCCAGGTAGTTCACCAGCCCGCGGTGATGGACCATCACCCCTTTCGGGGTCCCGGACGAGCCCGAGGTGTAGAGGACGTAGGCCAGGTTGTCCGGCCGCACGTCCGCTGCAAGGTCTCCGCCCGGAAGCCGCGCGATCTCCACCCGATCGGCATCCACCAGCACCAGGGCCGCGCTGCTCGGCGGCAAGCGCGCCGCCAGCTCGCGGGTGGTCAGGATCACTCGCGGGGCCGCGTCCGCGAGCACGAAGGCGAGCCGCTCGGCGGGATTGCCCACGTCGAGCGGCAGGTACGCGCCCCCTGCCTTGAGCGCCGCCAGCATCCCCACCACCAACTCGGGAGAGCGCTCGAAGAACAGGGCGACCTTGGACTCCGGTCCGACCCCTTGGCCGCGGAGATGGCGTGCCAACCGGTTGGCCGACGTGTTGAGCTCCGCAAAGCTCGCCGCTCGCCCGTCGCAGGCGACCGCCGCGGCGTCCGGCGTCCTCTCGGCCTGGGACTCGAAGAGCTGGTGCAGGCAGCTCGCGTGCGGCGTCTCCGCGGCGGAGGCGTTGAGGTCTTCGACCAGCCAGCGCCGCTCGCTCTCGTCGAGAATTGCCAGCTCGCCGATCGCCGCGCCGGGACGGGCGAGCCCGTCGGCCAGAAGGGCGCCGAAGCGCCGCGCCAGGCGGTCGCCCGCGGCCGGGGCGTAACGGCTGGAGTCGTAGTGCAGCTCGAGGCGAAGGCCCGCTGGCGAGCGCACGCAGACGAGACCGAGGGCAAAGAGGTCGAGGTAGACGCGTTGCGCGTGGCAAGAGAAGGTGACCCCCAAGGCGGTGCGCGGGCCGAGCCGCTCGACATCCTCGAACGTGGCGTCGGCGACCGGGCCGAGGTCCTCCTCGCCGGCGACATGCGTGGCGAAGAAGACCTCCTGCCACTCCTCGGCTTCCCGCCGCTCGGCCTGCACGCGCGCGACTGCCGCGGCGAAGGTGAGTTCCGGGGAGAGTCCGGCAACCACGGGGACGATCACCGCCATGGGGCCCAAGCCATCCCTGAGCTCGGCGAGGCGGCGGCCGTCGCAGGCGCAGCCGACAAGGAAATCCGAACGCTCGCCGAGCCTGGCGAGGAAGGCCTCCCAGGCGGCGAGCACGACATCGCCCGCCGCAGCGCCGAGGGCCGCCGCCAGCTCCGCGGCGGCTCGGCCCGTGCCGCCGTCGACGCCGGCCAGGACGAGGCGCGGAGAGAACGGGAGATGGGGAGCGCTCTGCTCCTCGGGCAGGGCAAGGCGCCGCTCGCTGCCGGGAGGGACGACCTGGTGCCAGTGCTTGCGTCCCTGCTCGCCCTCGGCCGCCACCAGCTCGTGATGCCACTCGGAGTACTGCAGGTACTGGAGGACGTCCTCCTCCGCGGCCTCCCCGGCGCCCACCGGACCCGCCTCATAGAAGGAGGCGATCTCCGCTGCCACGTTGTCGAGCGTCCGGCGGTCGGCGGCAAGGCCGGCGAAGGTGAGGATCAGCAGGTGCCGGTCGCCGGAGAGCCGGACGAACAGGCTGCCGATCAGGGGACCTCGCCGCAGATCGAAGGGCCGCTGCCATTCACTTTCGAGGAGGACGCCGACGGCCC
>DATKFK010000995.1:0-2820 GCA_035544375.1 Thermoanaerobaculia bacterium | reverse complement strand
GCCGGCGGCGCTGGAACAGGGCTGCGCCCTCGACCCGCTCTCGCCGTTCCCCCCTTTCTACCTGATGGCCTCGGCTCCCGATGCCCCCGGCGCGCCGCGGCTCGGCGCCCGCGCGCTTCTCGCCGAGCCGCGCCTCCTGGCCGCCACTTTCTGGGAGGGGCGCGAACCGCTCTTCCGCCAGGCGCTGGAGGAGGTTCGCCGGTGGCTCGGCCTGAATGCAGGATGGAAGCTGGCCCTGCTGCGCGCCGCGCCCGGGCCGGACGCGCGCCGCGGCGCGATCGTACGCCAGGAGCTGATCATCGATGCCGGGGTCTTCACCCAGGCAACCTCGCTGCACCTTTTCCGCCGGCTTCCCTGGCTGGCCCGGTGGCAGCTCGTCAGGCTGCGGCAAGGCCTGCTCACGCGCCTGGACATCCCACCCGCGACCGCGTTGAGGAGCACCGAGGGCGCGCTGACGGTCTCACGGGATTGTGGCCCCGGGGTTGACCACTGATCGATCAGTGATCAGTTTCTTGGCAGTCACTGACCATTATTTGACCACTCGGTGTAGAGGGGAAAATCTCCGCAGGCGCTGTGGAAAAGCTTGTGGGAAACCCGCTTGGACGAAAGAAAAATGCGCGGTGCGACAGCGGTTTGACACGCTTTGAACAGTTCTCTGTGCAATCGAAATAAGTCCTTTGTTTCTAGCATTTTGAAAATGTTTACACAGTCGTCACCCGAGGTTACACGGGTTCCCAGGGCGGCTATTCGTGTCGTTTCCACAAAATGCCAGGCGGCAACGGTGTCAAATTGACTCGGTAGGCCGAGAACCGACGCGGCTCGCCCAAGGCTGGTTGGACACCAGCGGTAGGACGAGCTGCTGGCCGAAGCGAAGGGGAGGGGGGTATCCCGAGGGGCGTCCTCTCCCCCCGAGGGGTGGGGGAGGGCCGGACCGACGAGGTCACGGTGGGTCAACGCGGTCCGAAAATATTGCCGACGAAGGGGCCGCTCAGGAAGCGCTCGGGGTCGACCTGGCTTTGCAGGCAGACCCCGTGACAGCCGCCCTCGAGCAGCAGGCGGGCCGACTCGGCGAGCCCGGCGGCGGTGGTGGCTTGGATGGCCTTCAGCTGGCGGGCGCCGACGCGGCAGGGGCGGATGACGCGGGCATCCTCAAGCCGGCGCAGGGAGCCGTCGGCGGCCCTGCCCTCGACCGCGGCGTAGGTGGTCACCAGGTCGTCGTCGACGTACGGCACCTCCTCCTCCATGCGGCGCAGCAGGTAGTCGGCGCGATCGACGCCGGCGGGGGTCTCGTCGAGGATCGATTGCACCCAGGCGTAGTGGCCCGGGTAGCGCAGGGTCTTGTAGTCCAGCCGGTCCACCCGGCCGGCCAGGACCTGCGGCAGGTCCGCGGCGCCGCCCGAGGTGAGGGCCTCCTCGTAGAGCACGCCGTGGATGAGGATGGTCTCGCGGTCGGAGAGGGAGGGACGGGTGGTGCGCTTCCCGTCGCGGATCACCGTGGCCGGTTCGACGTACTCGGTCGCGACACCGATCGAGCTCCAGGTGAAGCCGTAGTAGTGGGGCGGCCGGGCAGTCGTGGTGAGCGCCCCGACGCGCATCTGCACGACCTCGGCGCTGGAAGCCTGGTTCTCCTGGCAGAAGCGCCGGAACAGGCCGTTCGCCAGGACGTCGATGAAGCCCGGCGCGAGGCCGGTTTGGAGCACGAATCCGTGCGCGGAGCCGGCGGCCATGGCGATCACCTCGCCGGTCTCGCGCACGTGCTCGGTGAGGTTGGCATAGTGCAGGCGGTGGCGGAGAGCCAGCCGCGCCATGCGCGGAGCCTCCTTGCCAGGCAGGCAATCCAGCAGCAGGTCCGAGGCCGCGAGGGCTTCCTCCAGATCGGAGGAGCCGCCGGCCGCCGGCAGGTGGAACGGCCGGACCTCGCCAGGCCGTTGCGAGCCCTCCCGGATCCATGCTGCCGCGGCCTCGGCCCGGACCAGGTCCGAGTCGCCGACGAACAGATCGACGTCGAAGGTCCCCAGCTCCCGCAGCAGCAGACCGACCGCGCTTCCCATGCCGCCGGCGCCAGCGATCAACACGCGTTTTCTGCTCATCGCTCGCTCCGCTCCCCAGGCGATCTCGAGGGAGTCGCCGGCTGATGGTCCCAGGCCGGGGATTTGAGGGAGGCGGATTGCTCCCTCGCAGAAAAGGAAGATGCTAGCACAGCCCATGGGCTTGGCCGCCCCGCGGCATGCAGCCGCCAAGCCGTGCGGGCGGAGTGGTTTCATGGGCCGATCGGGCTTTCATGTATCATCCCTGCAAGTCATGGGATCGGACCAGCAGGAGCTGTGGGGGCGATGGGCCTCCGCCACTGACCGCCCTGACCGCCCCGACCCCGACAACCGGATCGACAAGGTGGTGACGGACTACTCCAACACTCCGCGCGACCAGACCCGCGTGCCGCTGGCGCACCGGATCCAGCTCAAGTTCGACCGCTTCAGCGGCTTCATCAACGAGTATTTCTCCAACATCTCGCCGGGCGGGATCTTCATCCGGACGGACACGCCGGAGGCGCCGGGACAGCTGCTCGAGTTCGAGTTCAGGCTGGGCGACGGCTACGAGCTGATCCATGGGCGTGGCGAGGTGGTGTGGGCGCGCGAGCGGGGCGAGGGCCCGGAGCGGCCTCCCGGCATGGGCGTCCGCTTCCTCGACCTGAGTCCGGGCAGCAAGGACCTGATCTACAAGATCGTCGACGACTACGTGGCGCACGGCGGCAAGCCGTTCGACCTGATGGCGCCGGAACCCGGCCCCGGCGACCTGCAGCCTTTGCCGTCCGGGCCGCCC
>DATKFK010000994.1:0-7657 GCA_035544375.1 Thermoanaerobaculia bacterium | reverse complement strand
TCACCGGCAGGCCGCAAGCCAGCGCTTCGAGGTAGACCAGGCCGAACGATTCGGTGCGCGACGGTAGGGTAAAGCAATCCGCGGCTCCATACCAGGCCGGCATCTCGTCGCGCGGCACCACCCGCCGCAGATAGCGCCCGGCGCCGAGCCGCTCGGCCGCCAGCCGATCGAGCGCCGCCGCCTCCGGTCCGTCGCCGAGCACGGTCAGGCTGCCCCCGGCCGGCAGCCTGGCCACCGCCTCGACCGCCAGGTGCATGCGCTTGAGGGCGTCGACCGCGCCGGCGCAGAGCACCCGCGGCCGGGGCATCGCCGGGGACCCGCCCGGCGCCCCGGCCGCGGCAGGGGCCTGCCAGCGCTCGAGGTCGATGCCGTGCGGGATGACCGCGATCGCGGCGCGCGGGGCGCGGGCGCGCACCATCGCGGCGGCGGCGGCGGTGAAGGTCACCACGCGGTCTGGACGCTGGCGCGCGAAGGCCCCCTCCCACTTCGGGTCGACGCCGTGGGCGACGTCGACGAACGGCACGCCACGAACGCGCCGCAGCAGGCGGCAGAGCCAGGCGCCGACCAGGCCGCCCTCCATCACCACCGCGTCGAAGCCGCCGCGCCAAAGGTGCGGCAGGGCCGACAGCGCCGCCGTGTACCACTCGAGGCTCAGCGGGTCGAGATAGAGGCTGTCGAGCGCCTTGCGGCCGATGCGGGTGGCGCCGTACAGGGCGCCGAGGAGCGGCTGGTCCCGCGGCAGGGCACGGATGCGGGTGTGCGGCACCGGCGCCGGACCGCGGCAGAAGAGGCGCACCTCGAAACCGGGCAGCGCCTGAAGGCCCTGGCACAGCTCGACCACGAACGCCTCGGCGCCGCGCGCGACCACGCCGACTCCGGGCATGACGAAGGCGACGCGCATCAGGGCTCGGCGAGCGGGCGCCGCGCGGCGGCCGCCGGATCGCCGGGCAGCGGCGCCGCCTCGCCGGCGAGGCTGGCGGCGACGGCGGCGGGCGCCGGCTCGGGAGCGGTCGAGAAGAAGTCGCGGAACGGGCCGCGGAAGCGCGCCAGGTAGAGCGCGAAGACCGCCGCCGCCGCCGGGACGGAGGCGCCCAGCCGCCACCAGGTCGCCGGCGGCGCCCACCAGACCACCAGCGCGAACAGCGGCAGCGGGACCAAGTAGAGGTACAGGAGGTCGCGCGCCAGGCGGCCGAGCTCGGCGCGGCCCAGGATGCGGTAGACGCGCCAGGTCATCAGCAGGCTGCCCAAGAGCAGGTAGTTGGCCCACGCCATGCCGACGGCGCCGAGGCGCCGGGTGAGCAGGACGCCGAACAGCGTCAGCGAGGCGATGTTGAGCGCGACGACGGCGAACCAGGCGCGGTCCTGGCCCTCGCTCTTGAGCAGCTCGCCGCCGAGCGGCGAGAAGGGATCGGCGAGCGGCGCAAAGCACAGCACCTGCACCAGCGGCACGGCCGGCGCCCAGCGCGGACCGATCAGGATGCGCACCAGCACGACCTCGGCGTTGCACGCCAGGAAGTAGCCGCCGAGCGTCTGCAGGCCGAGCAGGCTGACGGTGCCGAGCCGGTAGGCGGCGAGGTAGCGCGGGCGGTCGCCGTGCTGGCGGTACTCGATGAGCGCCGGATAGAGCACCCGCGCCACCGCCGGCATCACCAGCTCCTGCAGGCGGAACCCCCATTCGCGCGCCTTGTTGTACTGGGCGGTCCAGAAGGCGCCGGCGGCGATCCCGAGCCCGGAGCCGACGATGAGCTTGCTCACCTGCGGCACCGGCAGCGCGGCGAGCGCGATCAGGAAGAGGAAATAGCTGCGGCCGATCAGCGACGGCAGGGCCGCGAGGTCGGCGCGGGTGAGCCGCAGCGGGATGAGGCCCCAGACGCGGCGCCACAGCAGGACGGCGAAGAGCGCCGCGCCCGCCAGCTGGCCGGCGACCAGGGCCCAGACGCCGGCGCCGGCGGCGGCCAGGGCGATCGACACGACGGCGATGGTGGCGCCGCGGGCGATCTCGGGCGCCACCAGGCGGCCGACCTGCAGCTCGCACTCGTAGTAGACCCGCGGCACCACCGCCAGGCCGTCGAGCAGCACCCACCAGGCGTAGACCGCCAGCACCGCTGGCAGCCGGGGGTCGAGCCCGGCGGTGGCCGGCGCCGCCAGGACCAGGACGGCGCTGAGCACGAGGCCGGCACCCGCCTCCCAGGCCAGCACGGCAGCGAAGGGGCGCTGGGGGTGGCGCACCAGCTCGTACGGCAGGCCGAGGTCGCGGACGATGGCCGCGATCACCGCCAGGGCCAGGGCGAGGTCGTAGAGACCGATCGCCTCGGGCAGGATGATGCGCGCCAGGGCCAGGTCGCTGGCGGCACGGATGAGCACGCGGCCGAGCTGGCTGCCGTAGGCCGCCAGGGTGGACTGCAGGAAGCGCCGCTCGGAGGAGCGCATGGGGCGGATTGTGTCATCTCCTTACGCCTGTCGGATTTAGCGGTCGGTCCAGGTGTCGAGGATGGCCTGGTACCAGGCGCGGCGGAAGGCGGCCACGGCTGGGAGGGCACGCCAGCAGGGGAGCAGAGTCGGGTGCCGGAGGAAGATGGCGATGGCGCCGGTCCAGGACTTGAGGGGCGCGGCCAGGCGGAGCCGGCGGCGGGTGGCCCAGGTCGGTCCGCCGGCGAAGGCGCCTGGATGACGGGCCAGGAAGGTGCGGAAATGGGTGCCGTACCAGGCGGCGTGGGCTTCGAGGTCGCGGCGGCCGGCGCGCACCGCGGCGTGCTCGACCAGGGCCCCGGGCACGAAGGCGGTGGCGAGGCCGGCGGCGCGGGCGCGCAGGACCCAATCGTGGTCCTCGCTGGTGGGCAGGCCCTCGTCGAACGGCCCGACGCGCTCCCAGGCGGCGCGCGTCACCCCCAGGTTCAGGCTGCCGAGCGGCCGCCGGGTGTCGCCCTCGGCCGGACGGTCGGCCAGCAAGGGGTGGAACGAGGCGATGTTGTCGGCCAGCGCCCAGATGCCGGCGCCGCGGCCGGCACCGGCGCCGCGGTCCGAGCCCGCGCGCGGGAAGGTGACGGCGCCGCCGGCCACCGGGGCGCGGTCGAGGGCCGCCGCCAGCTGCCGTATCCAGCCGGCGGCGGGCCGGCAGTCGGCGTCGATGAAGAGCAGCAGCTCGCCGCGGGCGGCGGCGACGCCGCGGTTGCGCGCCGCCGCCGGGTTGAGGCGCTCGGCGGCCGCGACGAAGCGCACCGCGCCGTCCCGCGGCACCAGGCCCGGGGCGTCGCTCCCCACCACCAGCACCTCGACGCCCGGCCCCGGGGCGCCCTGGTCGTGCAAGGCCGCGAGCGTGCGATCGACCAGCGGCGAGTCCAGGTCCGGGACGACGATGCTGATGCTCCGGGCCGGCCGCGACGCGGGGGTGTCGGTCATCTCAGAGTGGAGCCGTCCCTCATGATCCGCACCTTGCGCGCCCAGAAGCGAGAGCGCATCGCGGTGACGCTGGCGATGCGGGCCTCGGCGACGCGGTGCGCGGCCACCGAGGTGGTGATGCCGTGCGTGCGCGACATCTCGAAGATGCGGGTGGTGTTCTGGTAGAGGCCCCGCGCCATGTTCATCGCGGTCTCGCGGTTGTAACCGGTCAGCTCGCTGTAGACGTTGATCAGGCCGCCGGCATTGAGGACGAAGTCGGGGGCATAGAGGATGCCGCGGGCGTGCAGGGCCTGGCCATCGCGCTGTTCGTCGGCGAGCTGGTTGTTGGCGGAGCCTGCCACGATCTTGCAGCGCAGCCGCGGAATGCTCCTGTCGTCCAGCACGGCGCCCATGGCGCAAGGCGCCAGGACGTCGCACTCGGCCGCGAGGATCTCGGCCGGCGGGACGATCTCGACGCCGAGCTCCGCGGTCGCCCTGGCCGTCGCCTGGGGGTCGATGTCGGCGGCGAGGAGCTTCGCCCCTTCCTCCCCGAGGTAGCGGGCGAGCGCGAAGCCGACGCTGCCGAGGCCCTGGACGGCGACGGTGAGACCGGCAAGCTGCTGGCTTCCAAGCTGCCAGGCGGCGGCGGCCTTCATTCCCTGCAAGACTCCGAACGCGGTCACCGGCGAGGGATCGCCGCCGCCGCCCTGGGAAGGGGAGAGGCCGGTGACCCAGCGCGTCTCGGCGAGGATCTGCTCCATGTCGTCCATGTCGGTGCCGACGTCCTCGGCGGTGATGTAGAGGCCCCCCAGCGACTCGACGTAGCGGCCGAAGGTGCGCAGCAGCGCTTCCGACTTCTCCTGCTTGGGATCGCCCAGGATCACCGCCTTGCCGCCGCCGAGGTTGAGGCCGGCGGCCGCCGCCTTGAAGGTCATGCCGCGGGACAGGCGCAGCACGTCCGTCAGCGCTTCGTCCATCGTGGCGTAGGGCCACATCCGCACTCCGCCCAGCCCCGGTCCCAGCACGGTCGAGTGGACGGCGATGATGGCCCGCAGGCCGACCGCGGGGCTCGAGCAGAAGAGCACCCGCTCGTGCCCCATGCCGGCCATCTGCTGGAAGAGTTCCATCGCGCTCCTTCCTGGTGCTCGGTTCCGGCCTCGGTCCTGGCGCTCGGTGGCGATCGCGGAGTGTGAATAGCATCGAATCGATCCCCCCGCAACCCCCGCGGCCCCTGCCGGCCGGGAAGCGGGAGGAGCGGCGGCGCGGCGGGCGCTCGGGATGGGCGCGCTTGGGATGGGCGCTCGGGATGGGCGCGCTCGGGATGGGCGGCGCTCAGGATGGGCCACGGCTCGCGGCCGACGGCCACCGAGAAAAGGGCGGCGACCACGGGCTCGGAGGTGAGCAGCACGGCAGCCTCGGTGGCGCCCGGGTGGCGCTGGGCGTAGAGCTGGCAGAGAAAGGCGAAGGCGGTGCCGAGGACGCCGGAGAGGCCGATGGCGAAGAGCGCGAAGCCCGTGAGCTCGGCAGCGCGCGGCGGCGCGAGCGCCAGCGACGGCGCCGACAGGGCGCCGCCGTGCGGGACAAGGCTAAAGCTGCGCCAGGGCGGCGAGCACCTCGGCGTCGTGACCGTCGACGTTGACGCGCTTCCAGACCTTGCTCACCTTGCCGGTGCGATCGATCAGGAAGGTCGAGCGCTGGATGCCCATCGAGGTCTTGCCGTAGAGGTTCTTCTCGCGCCACGCGCCGTACGCCTCGGCCACCTTGTGGCCGGGGTCGGCGAGCAGCGGGAAGTTGAGGCTGAACTTGTCGCGGAACTTGCCGTGGCTGGCGACGTCGTCGGGCGAGACGCCGAGCACGGCGGCGCCGTGGGCCGCCAGCTCCGCCTTGCGATCGCGGAACGCGCACGCCTCGCGGGTGCAGCCCGGGGTGTCGTCCTTGGGGTAGAAGTAGAGCACGACCGGCTGGCCGCGCAAGGCGGAGAGGCGGACCTCCTTGCCGTCGTCGGCGCGCAGGGTGAAGTCGGGCGCGCTCTGGCCTTCTTCGATCCAATCGGCTTTCGCGGACATGACCAGAAAGTCTATCTCAGGCTGCATGCGGGCCGGGTGCGTTCGGAAGGCGACGCGGCCGGCGGCGAGCCGGCGCCCGGGCCCCGCCCTCGATGCGTCACCGTATTTCGGTGGGCAGTCCTTAGAATTGACGGCATGGAGCACGAGCCACAGGGACCGCGGGAGCTGGCGGAGCTGCTCAAGGGGTGGGCGCTCGCTGCCGGGTTCGACCGCGCCGGGGTGGCGACCCTGGAGGCAGCCGCGACCGGGGAGGCGTTCGTGCGCTGGCTGGCGCGCGGCGACCTGGCGGGCATGGGTTACCTCGAGCGGCGGCTGCTGGCGCGGCTGCAGCCGGCGACGGTGCTGGCGGGGGCGCGGTCGGCGCTCTGCGTGGCCCTGCAATACCACCCGCTGGCCGGGGAGCGCGAGCCGGGCGGGGACCTCTGGCCGCACGTGGCGCGGTATGCGCGCGGGCGCGACTACCACGACGTCATGGGCGAGCGCCTGCGCGCGCTGGCGGCGCGGATCGCGGCGGCGTTCCCGGGCGCCGGGACCCGGCCGTACGTGGACACCGGGCCGGTGCTCGAGCGCGAGCTGGCGGCCCGGGCCGGCCTGGGCGCGGTGGGGAAGAACACCAACCTGCTGCACCGGCAGGGGGGCTCCTGGTTCCTGCTCGGGGAGCTCTTCCTGACCCTCGAGCTGGCGCCCGACGCGCCGGTCGCGGACCTGTGCGGGCGCTGCACGCGGTGCCTGGATGCCTGCCCGACCGGGGCGCTGCCGGAGCCGTACCGGCTGGACAGCCGGCGCTGCATCAGCTACTGGACGATCGAGCACCGCGGGGAGCTGCCGGCGGCGGCCCGCGAGCTGGTGGGCGACTGGGTCTTCGGCTGCGACGTCTGCCAGGAGGTGTGCCCGTGGAACCACAAGGCCGCGGGCGCCGACCACCCCGAGCTGGAGCTGCCGCAGGATCGCGGCGCGCTCGACCTGGTCGGGCTCCTGCTGCTGGACCGCGACGGCTACGTGGCGCGCTTCCGCGGCAGCCCGATGAAGCGGGCCAAGCAGGAGGGGCTGCAGCGCAACGCCGCCGTCGCCATGGGCAATCGCGGCGACCGGCGCTACGTGCCGGCGCTGGCCGCGGCGCTGGGTGGCGCCGGCTCGGCGGTGGTGCGCGGCCATGCCGCCTGGGCGCTCGGGCGGTTGGGTGGCGAAGCGGCGCATGCGGCGCTGGCGGCGGCGCTGGCCGGGGAAGCGGACGGGCGGGTGCGGTCCGAGATCGAGGCGGCCCTGGCGTCGAGCCGCAGCGGGTAGCGACGCGGCAAGCCCTGGCCCCGGCCGGGGTTGGCCCCCGAGGCTATAATGGAAGACCCTGCTCGCTGGCGGCCGGCGTTCGGCTGCCGGAGGATCTCGACCCCATCATGTGCGGCATCTGCGGCATCGTCAGCTTCCGCCAGACCGGCCTCGGCGATCCCGGCGGCGTCGCCGACCTCGGTCCCGAAGCCGCCGGCGAGGTCGAGGAGATGCTGGGCGCGCTGGCGCACCGCGGCCCCGACGCTTCGGCGCTGCACGCCGCCGGCGCGGCCGTTCTCGGCGCGACGCGGCTGGCCATCCGCGGCGTGGCGGACGGGCGCCAGCCGCTGATCGACGCCGCCAGCGGCGTGGTGGCCGTCTGCAACGGCGAGATCGACAATCACCGCGAGCTGAAGGCCTGGCTGGCGGCGCGCGGACGGCCGGTGGCGCAGGCGACGGACGTGGCGGTGATCCCCGGGCTCTACCTCGAGCTGGGCGAGGCGTTTCCGGAAGTGCTGATCGGCGCCTTCGCGATCGGCCTCTGGGACCCCGCGCGGCGCCGCCTGATGCTGGTCCGCGACCGCGCCGGCGAGAAGCCGCTGTTCTTTCGCGCCGATCCGGCCGCGCACGAGGGCATCGGCCGGGCCTGGTTCGCCACCGAGCTGGCGGCGCTCGCCGCGAGCGTGGTCGGGCGCGCAGGCGCGCAGGCCGCCGACGGCGAGGCGCTGGCGCATTACCTCCGCTTCGGCTGCTTCGCGGCGCCGAGCACGCCTTTTTCGGGAGTGCAGAAGCTGGGCCCGGGAGAGCGCGTGGTGATCGATGCCGGCGGCGTCCGGCGCGAGCGCTACTGGCGGTGGCGGCCCGGGGGGCTGGCGAGGGCGGCCGCGCCGGCGGCGCCGACGATCGACGATCTCGACCGCGTGTTCCGCCAGGCGGTGGCACGCCAG
>DATKFK010000993.1:0-3447 GCA_035544375.1 Thermoanaerobaculia bacterium | reverse complement strand
GGGCCGCGTCGCCGGGCGTCTTCGATCTCAATCCCGCGGGCGCCGAGGTGCCCGCCCTGCCCCGGCCGGCTCCCGCGGCCGAGCCGGTCTTGCCGCCAGACCTTCCCGTCGAGTTCGCCGAGTATCTGCGAGGAGCCTTCGCCTACCGGTGTGGCGAGCTCCCTGCCGCGGCCGGCCATTGGCGGCGGCTCCTGGCATTGCCCGAGCGGGAGCGTCACTATCGCTCGACCTGGGCAGCATTCATGCTGGGCCGGACAGCCCTGCGGCGATCGCCTCCCGATCTCGAGGCGGCGGCGGGCTGGTTCCACCGTACTCGCGAGCTGGCGGTCGGCGGCTTCGCGGACAGCTTGGATCTGGCCGTCGCCAGCCTCGGATGGGAGGCGCGCGCCAACGCCGCCCGGCGGCGCTACGATCGCGCCGAGGCGCTGTACGCGCAGCAGGCCGACGCGGGCGATCCGTCGGGGATCGACTCGCTGCGCATCCTGTGGCGAGAGCGGTTGCTCCACTCGGTCCTCGGGCGCTGAAGGGGGCCGGCGCGCCCGCGGGCCGTCCGCGGTCCGGCGTTCGCCATCCGGGGCCGACTTCCGCCAGCAGCAGTCAACCGCCCGGCGGCTTCTCAGCGCCGGCGCGCAGGCGCTCGTAGTCTTCGGGTGTGTCGAGATCGGCAAGGCAGCCGGGATCGTTGACCTCGACCCTCAGCAGGTCGCCGGCATGAAGATCGAGGAGGTGGCGCAGGCCGCGGCCAGGATCGAGCCGCTCCATCTTGGGGATCAGCGACGGCGCGATGGCCAGGGGGTGCCCGCGCCGGCCGCGCCAGACCGGCACGGCGAGGCCCGCGCCCGCGGCCAGCAGCCGCCGCTGCAGCTCGGCGACGGTTGCCGCACGCAGGGCGGGGAGATCGCCGGGACAGACGAGCAGCGGTGCGCCGCCTTTCGCCAGCTCGCCGGCGCCGCCCAGCGCCGCCAGTCCTTCGAGGATCGACGAGAGCATGCCGCGCTCGGGCGCCGGATTGAGCGCCACGATCAACGCTCCCGCGCCCGCCTCGGCCTCGGCGGTGCCCGCGACGCCCGCGGCCGTTTCAGGGCCTTCTGACTGCGCTGCCGTACCCGCGGTTCCGTCCACGGCCGGTGGAGCAGCGCTCGCCTCGCCTGGTGCCGTAGCTGCCGCATCCACGGCTGCCGCTGCGCCCGCCGACCCCGTCGCCGCCATGGCAGCGCACCAGGCCCGCAGCGGCGCGTCGCCGGCACTCGCGACCACCACGATCGGCGAGACGCCGGCGCCGCGCAGGGCGGCTACCGTCGCTCCCAGCACCGTGCCGCCGCCGTAGGGCAGCAGCAGCTTGGGGCGCCCCATGCGCAGCGAGCGGCCGGCAGCCGGGACGATGGCTGGCACGGTGAGAGCGGTGGGGGTCAGGCCGCCGGCAGCGGGTGGCGGGGCGCCAGGCGCTGGCGCTCGCCGCCGGCAAGCTCGCGAAGAGCCGCCTCGGCGTAGCGGGCGGCCATGACGCCGCGCCACTGCGCCTGGAAGTCGGTGTTGTCCATCGGCGTCGCCACCTTGCGCACCAGCCGGCCGGCGGCGGCGAGCAGCTCATGGTCGGCCGCGAGCGCGCGCAGCGGCTGTCCGACCAGCAGCCTGGCCGCGGCCTCGGCGGCGGCCGGCGCGCTGCCGACGGCTCCCAGGTAAAGATGGGCGCGGCTCACGTCGCCGGCCGCGTCGGTCCACACCGCTGCGGCCACCGACAGCACCGCGAAGTCGATCGAGCCGCGGCGCCGCAGCTTCCAGAAGGCCGAGCGGCACCGGCCGGCAGCGGCGGCCGCCGGCAGCTCGATCTCGGCGAGGATCTCGTCGGGCCGGCGCGCCAGGTAGTCGATGCCGTCGTCACGGTAGAGGTCGGCGACCGGCACCACCCGCTCGCCTCGCGCCGAGGCCAGGCGCACGCTCGCCCCCAGCGCGCACAGCATCGGCGCCGAGTCGGAGGCCGAGTGCGCCCAGCAGCGCGGCGAGCTGGTCGCCACCCAGCAGATGCTCCCCTCCGCCTTCATGCAGTAATCGATCGAGCGCCGCCACTCCTCGGTCTGGTTGTAGTAGGTGCAGCGGGTGTCGACGCACAGGTTGCCGCCCAGGGTCCCCATGTTGCGCAGCGGCGGCGAGGAGATCGACGCCACCGCCGTGGCGAGCGCCGGGTAGCGCCCGGCAACCAGCGGGTGACGCGCCACGTCGTCGAGCAGGGTGGTGGCGCCGATGCGCACCGAGCCGTCCGCCGGCGCATTCGCCACATTCGCCAAATTCGCTGCGTCCGCCGCCGCCGCGTCCACCGCGTCCACCGCCGGCCGGACCGCCCCGCCCGATCCGCTCGCCGCCGCGCCCGGGGCGCCGTTGCGGATGCCGGCCAGCTCGGGGACGCCCATCAGGCTCACCACCGCCGCCGCCTGCTGGTGGCGGCGTTTCATGTTCGGCCAGAGATCGGTGCCGCCGGCGACCAGGCGCACCAGCGGCGCCGCGGCCTCTTGCCCCTCCGCGCGCGCCGGTCCCTGGTGACCGCCGGCGGCCCCCTCTTCCGCCAGCATCCGCACCGCTTCGGCCAGCGTCCGCGGGCGCAGCAGCCTGAACGGCGGCAGGCGCAGCACTACGGGGTCTCCTTGATGTCGGTGGTCAGCGCCGCCCGCCGCTTCTGGCGCAGCGCCTCCTCGCGCGTGGTCATCGTCCCCGAGGCCGAGCGCATGCCCGAGCGGAGGCGCTCGCGGAACTCGTTGATCGCGGTGCCGTCGCCTCCCTGCTCCTCGGTCGGCACGATCAGCCGCTCGCCGAAGTCGACCGCCGGGAAATCCGCCGGACCGAAGCGCGCCTCCTTGCCCGTGGCCTGCGCCTCGATCGCCTTCCGCACCATGTGGGGATGGATCGGCACCTGGTCGATGCGCACGCCGAGCGCGTCGTAGAGCGCGTTGGCCACCGCCGGCATGATGGGCAGCAGCGGTCCCTGGCCGACTTCCTTGGCGCCGAACGGGCCGCGCGGGTCGGGGTCCTCGATCAGGTAGGTGGTGACCGGCGGCATGTCGGGGAAGGTCGGGCTCTTGTACTCGAGCAGCGACGGATGCTTGTGGACGAGGGCCGCGGAGAGGTGGCGCGGCAGCCGCCGGAAAGCCTGCTCCTCCATCATTGCCTCGCCCAGCCCCATGTAGACGCTGCCCTCCACTTGGCCGAGCACCAGCACCGGGTTGATGGCGCGGCCGACGTCGTGGGCGATCCAGACGTGCACCGGCTGCCAGATGCCGGTTTCCTCGTCCGCTTCCACCTCCACCACCGCCGCGGAGTAGGAGTAGGCGGGGGAAGGACCGACGCCGGCGCCCCGGTAGCGTCCCGGAGAGCGCGGCGGGACGTAGCTGCCGACCGTCCCCAGGGCGCCGTGGCGCGCCTCGGCGCAAACCACCGCCTCGGCGAAGCTGAGGC
>DATKFK010000992.1:0-3169 GCA_035544375.1 Thermoanaerobaculia bacterium | reverse complement strand
GGCCGGCCGCCGCGGGGCGTGCGGGAGGGCGTCATGAAGCGGGCGCGCTGGGTGGATCTCGCCGCGGCGGCGTCGTCGGTGCCCGACGGCGCCCTGGTCGCCCCGGGCGGCTTCATGCTGGGGCGCGCTCCCATGGCCCTGGTCTTCGAGCTGGTGCGCCAGCGGCGCCGCGGCCTGCACGTGATCTCGCTTCCCAATCCGCTCCCCGCCGAGATCCTGGTGGCGGCGGGCGCGGCCGCCAAGGTCGAGCTCCTGTTCGCGGCGATCACCCTGGGCGGCAGGGTGCGCCCGATGCCGGCGCTCAAGCGGGCGATGGAAAGCGGCGCCCTCGACTGGGCGGAGCACGACGGCTACCGGGTGGTGCAGCGCTTCCGCGCCGCCGCCATGGGGCTGCCGTTCCTGCCGGTGCCGGACGCCGATGCCTGCGAGATGGCGCGGCGCGATCCGCCGCCGCTGGTGACCGATCCGTTCACCGGCGAGACGGTGCCGGTCGAGCGCGCCTGCTATCCGGACGTCGCCCTGATCCATGCCCGCGCCGCGGACGAAGCCGGGAACCTGTGGATCGAGGACCCGACCACCGACCTGCTGCTGGCCGGCGCCGCACGCCGCGTGATCGCCACCGCCGAGGAACGGGTGGCGCGCGTGCCCCACGCCACCGTCCCGGGTTTCATGGTCGATCTGCTCGTCGAGGAACCGCTGGGGGCCTATCCCACCGGCTGCCTGGGGCTCTATGCCGCCGACGCCGTCCACCTCGAGCGCTACCTCGGCCTGGCCGAGCAGGGACGCGAGGCCGAGTACGTCGAGAGCGTGATCGGCGGCTCCCGCAGGCAGGCCGAGCTGGCGCGCCGGTGCCGGCAGACCCAGGAGGCGGCATGACCGCCCCGGCCTCCGCCGCCGCCGCGGTGCGGGCGCAACCGGCTGCCGCGGCGATGGCGCAACCCGCCGCCTTGGGCGTGGGACCCCCGGTCGCGGTGGCGCCGGCGGCCGCGGCGGCGGGGGTCGCGCCGGCGACGGCGGCCGAGACGCTGGTCGCCGCCATGGCGCGCGAGATCGAGGATGGCGCGGTGGTCGCCACCGGCGTGGCCTCGCCGCTCGCCATCCTGGCGATCGCCGTGGCCCGGGCGACGCATGCGCCGCGCCTGACCTACATCGCCTGCGTGGGCGCGCTGGATCCGCAGCTCGCGACGCTTCACGCCTGCTCCGAGGACCTTGCCTACCTCGACGGCCGCTCGGGCGAGGTGACGATCCCCGACCTTTTCGACCACGCCCGGCGTGGCCGGATCGACATGATGTTCTTCGGCGCCGCCGAGGTGGACGCGAGCGGCGACACCAACCTTTCGGCCGCCGGTCCGCTCGACCGCCCGAAGGTGAAGTTCCCCGGGGTGGCCGGCGCGGCCAGCCTGCGCCGCTGGGTGGCGCGGCCGGTGATCGTGGTCGGCAAGCAAGGCCGGCGCAACCTGGTGGCGCGGGTCCAGGTCGCCTCGACCAGCGACCGCGGCCGCCGCACGCGTTTGCTCACCGACTTAGGAGTCTTCGAGGTGGGCGCGGCGGGGGCCGTGCTCGTCGCTCGTCACCCCGCGGCCACCGAAGCGGCGATCGCCGAGCGCACCGGCTTCCCGTACCGGACGCCGCAACCCCTGCCGGTCACCCCCGCGCCGTCGCCCGAATGCCTGCGCGCCATCCGGCGGATCGACGTCCGCGGGCTGCGCGACCGGTTGGCCGGTTGAAGCGTCCCTGCCGGCGAGAGGAGCCCCCATGCAAGCCATCGTCCTTCGCGCCTTCGGATCTCCCGACAACCTGCGGCCGGAGACCGTCCCCGATCCGGCCCCGGGCAGAGGCGAGGTGTTGATGCGGGTCCACGCTTGCGGCGTCTGCTATCACGACGTGATCAATCGCCGCGGCAACCTGCCGCGCACGGCGGTGCCCGCCATCCTCGGTCACGAGGCGGCCGGCGAGGTGGTGGCCGTGGGCCCCGGGGTCAGCGGCTGGGCCCCGGGGGACCGGGCGGCGACCCTGCAGCGCCTCTCCTGCGGCGAGTGCCCGCACTGCCGCGCCGAGCGCAACAGCCTCTGCCGCAACGACACCCGTTTCTTCGGCGAGGAGATCCCGGGCGGCTACGCGGCCTACATGACGGCGCCGGTCGAGGGCCTGGGGCGCATCCCCCCGGGGGTCTCCTGGCCGGTGGCCGCCGTCACCTGCTGCACCACGGGCACGGCCGTTCACTGCCTGCGGACCCGCGGCCGGCTCGTCCCGGGGGAAACCGTGCTGATCACCGGCGCCTCCGGCGGAGTCGGCATGCAGGCCGTGCAGCTCGCCCGTTTGGACGGCGGCCGGGTGATCGCCGTCACCTCGAGCGCCGGCAAGGCGGACGTGCTCCACGAGGCCGGCGCCCACGAGGTCGTCGTCAGCCCGGGACTCGACTTCGCCGCCGAGGTCCGCCGGCGTACCGGCGGCCAGGGGGCCGACCTGGCGCTCGAGATCGTCGGCAGCCTCACCTTCGCGCAGACGCTCAGGTCCCTGGCCCCGGGCGGCCGCCTGGTGACGGTCGGCAACCTGGAGACCGGCAGCGTGGATCTGAACCCGGGCCTGGTGATCGTCAAGGAGCTCGAGATCCTCGGCGCCTACGCCACGACGCAGGGCGAGCTGCACGAGTCCTTCCGCCTGGTGGCGAGCGGCGAGCTGCGCTCCTGGGTGGCGGACGTGCTGCCGCTCGCGGACGCCAACCGCGCCCACGACCGGCTGGAAAAGAGAGAGGTCGCCGGGCGCCTGGTGCTCGAGCCGGTGCACTGACCTAAGAGCGCGCCCGCTGGCGTGTGGGGGAGCGTGGCCGCCGCCCGGCGGGCCTGCCCCGGGCGGCGCCGCGCTTGCGAGGTCAGTTGGTGCAGAAACTGTTGTCGGAGGTGCAGGTGCAATCGGTCTGGATCTGGGTGGGGGCTCCGCCTCCCGCCCGTCGCAGGACCGTGTTCTCGAGGTCGCGCAGCGTCTCCTTGGCCAGCATCAGGCGCTTCGGCATGGGCTTCCGCATCGGCTCTCCGTGCGCCGGTCAAACCGGCGAGGTGTAGTGAATGAAAGAGTCATACGGTGAAGGGTTAGCGACCCACGCCGGCCCCGAGTCATGCGGCGATGTCCGCGAGGGCAGCGCCGAAGCGTTGACAGGGGTACTTGCGGG
>DATKFK010000991.1:0-2814 GCA_035544375.1 Thermoanaerobaculia bacterium | reverse complement strand
CGTTGCCGCTCCTCGACGATGTCGGGGCATCGCCTGCGTCGCGGCGCCTGGCATCCGGCCCCGCGGCGCTCGCAACGCGGCGCACGGGCTTTTTCAGCAGCCTGCTAAAGGCAAGCGAAGATCGAGGAGCGGCGCCAGGGGATCAGCAGCAGGAGCACGCCGAGGGTGATGGCGGCGTCGGCGACGTTGAAGATGCCGGTCCGCAGCGGGCCGATGCCGATGCTGACGAAATCGACGACGGCGCCGTCGTGGAGCAGCCGGTCGATGAGGTTGCCGAGGCCGCCGCCGGTGAGCAGCGACAGGGCCACCAGCTGGACCGGGTTGGCGCCGCGCAGGCGCAAGGTGAAGACCAGGGTCAGGACCAGCGCGCCGCCCACCAGCACCACGAACAGCATGTAGCGCACGAGGCTTGGCAGGCCCTCGCCGAGGCTAAGGAAGGCGCCGCGGTTCTGTGCCAGCTCGAAGCGGACGAAATCGTCGAGCAGCGACACGGGGGCCGAGGCGGCAAGCGAGGCGCGGGCCAGCGTCTTGGCCACCTGGTCGCAGCCCACAGAGCAGAGCAGGACCCCGGCCACCAGGGTCATGCGCAAGGCGCGCGTCATGCCGCGGGCAGGCAGGAGCAGCGGGGCGCCGGCGGGGTTCATGGCCGCGGCTCTTCCTCGGGCCCTTGGGGCGGCGGCAGGCTGGCGATCAGCCGGCGCGTCTCATGGTCCCAGCGCCAGGCCGGCTCCCGGCCCTGGAGGTGGACGCCGCCCAGCCACAGGTCGATGCCGCCGCGCAGGGCGATCCAGTCTTCCTCGCCGGCGAGCACCCTGAGGCCCGTGGCGGTGACGGCAACCAGCGGATTGCACGCGGCGCTCGCCCTCGCGCCGAGGGGCGCGTCGAGGCGCAGCAGCGGCCGCGGTCCGGCGGCGAGGTCGCGAAGGCGCCGCAGCAGCGACAGGTCGGTCATGAAGCAGCGCTCTTCGTGGCGCTGGGTGGCGGCGAACAGCGCGGCGAAGGGCAGCGGTCCGGCTGCCACGGCGGCGAGCGCCTGCCGCTCGGAGCGCGACAGGCCGTCGTCCTGGCCGGGAAATTCCTCGAGGTGGCGGTGGAGCGCGGCGGCGAGGAAGGGCAGCGCCGTCGAATCGGAGCGCAGCAGCGATTCGAGACCTGCCGGGTCGGGGGCGCAGTAGGCCGCCCAGGCGGCGCACGCCAGGCGCTGCTGGGCCTCGTTCACCGGTTGCCTCGCCTCGAGCAGGCCGGACAGCTGCAACGGCGGCATGCGGCCCAGGTAATCGCCGGCCGGTCCGACGTCGATCAGGCTCAGATCGGTGAGGCCGGCGTCGCGGGCGGCGAACCAGTCGAGCAGGCGGCAGACCTGGAGCTGGTCGAAGAGATCGTGCTCGAACCAGAGCACCACCTCGTCGTGGCTGCGGAAATCCTCCAGCGCACGGTCCCAGGAGGCGAGCCTCGCCAGGCACTCGTCGTAGCCCTCGTAGCCGCTCGCGGCCAGGAAGCGGGCGCGCTCGCGGCGCCAGCGCTCCGGGCTGGCGGCGACCGCCGGCCCCTCGTAGAGGACGTCGGCCGAGAGCGTGACGTCGCCGGCGATGCCGGCGGCGCGCAGGCTGGTGGCGGCGGACTCGCCGTTGAGCACGTGGAGCATGCGCGCGGCCGGCCGGCGCGCCCGTGCGGCCGCTGCCGCGGGCGCGGTGGCCGGGGGGGTCCGCGCGGTGGCGAGAAGAGGCGATTCGTGCATCGCGGGCTTGAGGCCGGAGAGCCGTGGGCAGCAGCTGCCGCCGTGCTCGCCGGCGGGCGGAACGGAGGCCGGGTGACATTCTAGCAGGATGCTGAAGGACCGGCCGAAGAAGCTCGCCTTCTCGTGCGGTGCGAGCCGCGGCGATCAGGGAGACAGCGAGCGCCACAGGTGGATGGCCGCGTAGGCGCGGTACGGGCGCCAGCGCTCGGCGAGAGCGGCGATCTCGGCCGCGGTCGAGACCGCACCCGAGGCCGGCGGGGCCAGCGCCGAGAAGGCCTTGACCACTCCGAGGTCGGATGCCGGGAAAGCGTCGCGGTCGCCAAGCGCGCGCATGCGGATGTAGGAGGCGGTCCAGGGGCCGATGCCGGGCAGCGCCACGAGCGCCGCGTGCGCGTCCGCGGGCGAGGCGCCGCGCAGCCGCTCCCAGTCCAGGGCGCCGCCATGGGTGGCGGCGGCGGCGGCGATGAGGGCAGCCGCCTTGGCGCGGGTCAGACCGAGCGCGGTAAGGCTCTCGACCGGCGCGCCGGCCACGGCGGCCGGGTGGGGAAACGCGAACAACCCGCCGCCGGCCGCGGCCACCGGCTCGCCGAACCGGCGGACCAGGCGGTCGATGACGGTGCGCGCGGCGGCGACGCTGACCTGCTGGCCGACGATCGCCCGCACCGCGCCCTCGAACGGGTCCGGCAGCTGCGGCAGGCGAAGGCCGGGGTGGCGGGCCACCAGCGGCCGCAGCAGGGGGTCGCGGCGCGCCATGGCCAGGAACGGGCCAAGGTCGGTTTCGAGGTCGAGCATCCGCCGCACCAGGCGGCGCAGGGGGAGAGCGGTGCGCGGCGCCGGGGCCGTCCGGATTGCCTCTACCGCCAGCCAGCTCGGCGCCTCGAGGCCGGGTCCGGGCCGCACCGTGAGCACCACCGGCACGCCGGCGAGCCGCACGACCCGGACCAGCAGGCCCGGCTCGACGCGCTCGAGCGCGGGAGTGGCGCGGTCGGCCAGGAAGCCGAACACCCAGCCCAGGTCATAGGGCTGGGGCAGCGGCAACCGAAACCGGCGGCGCGGCGCCGCGGCCGGCGGCGCCG
>DATKFK010000990.1:0-2332 GCA_035544375.1 Thermoanaerobaculia bacterium | reverse complement strand
CCGAGCCTATCCCGAGGCACGGGCCGGCGTCGAGTTTTGTCCCGGCGTCCCCCATGCCTGCACCGGAGTTAGCAGGGACCGAACTCCGGAGGGCCGTTATGGGACAATCAGCCGGCTGTCAACGCCTCATTCCCCTGCCGTCCCAGGAGAACCAGGAGAAACCTGCCTTGCCGGACTTGATCTCGTCGAGCGACTTCAGGGACGCACTGCGGCACTTTCCCGCCGGCGTC
This sequence comes from Thermoanaerobaculia bacterium, assembly GCA_035544375.1. Lineage (GTDB taxonomy): Bacteria > Acidobacteriota > Thermoanaerobaculia > Multivoradales > UBA5704 > JASLEW01. The sequence continues at coordinate 2,102 of DATKFK010000990.1, read as the reverse complement.
ACCATCGTCACCATCCGGCAGGGCGACGAGGTGCATGGGCTGACCGTCTCGGCGTTCGCGTCGGTCTCGGCCGAGCCCCCGCTGATTGTGACGGTCATCGACAACCGGCACAAGGCGTTCGAGATGCTCGAGCGGGAGGGCACGGTGTTCGCGGTCAACATCCTGGGCCAGGAGCAGGTGGCGCTCTCGGACCGCTTCGCCTGGCTCAAGGAGGGCGACCGCTTCGCCGAGGGGCGCTGGACCACGGCGGTGACCGGCGCCCCCGTCCTGGCCGACGCCCTGGCCTGGCTCGACTGCCGCATCCACGCCCGCTACCCGGCCGGCACCCACACCATCTACGTCGGCGCGGTGCACGCCAGCGGCGTGCCGACCCCGGAAGGCCCGCCGCTCATCTATTGGAACCGGACCTACCGCCACCTCCAACCTACTTGACCAGCAGCACCGGGCACCGCGCGACGATCGCGATCTGGTAGCTCATGGTGCCGAAGCCCAGGGCCGGATGCTCGCGGTCGACGCGGTGCGAGGAGAGCACGATCAGGTCGGTCCGCAAGTCCCGCGCCTGCTTGAGGATGCACTCGGCCCGGTGGCCGAAGACGATCTCGTAGCGGGCGCGCACCCCGGCCGCGGCGAGACGGTCGGCGATCACCGACAGCTTGGCCGCCGCCCGCGCCTCGAGCTTGCGGTAGAAGTCGGACATCTCGTCGAAGCCCATGTGCTCGATGATCTCGATCACATGCAGCAGCGTGACCTCGGCGCCGTCGCGGCCCGCCGTCTCCAGGGCGATCTTGATGGCCGCCTCGTTTTCGTCGGTGAAATCCAGCGGCACGAGCAGACGGCTGAACATGGCTCTTCTCGCCTCCCGCGTTCCCGTTCCCCGGCGCCAGGCGCCCGGCGTCGTTCAGATGATGTCCGGGCGGCGCATGGGTGTCAATCGAGGCCCGACGACGAGGGACCTTGGTACTGAGCGCCCCGCCCGGCGAGGTATGCTGCGCCGGATGAAGAGCACGAGCAGGCGGCTGGCGGCCGGGGCGGTCGCCCTGGCGCTCGCGGGCGCGGCGGGCGGCATGCCGGCACCCGCCGCCAAGCCGGCTGCGGAGTCCCCGGCCCCCGCGGGTGCCGGCAGCCTGGGCGAGATCCGCTTCCCCACCTCCGGCGCGCCGGCGGCGCAGCCCGATTTCGAGCGCGGCGTGCTGCTGCTGCACAGCTTCGAGTACGACGACGCGGCGGCGGCGTTCCGCGAGGCCGAGCGGCGCGACCCCGGCTTTGCCATGGCCTACTGGGGGGAGGCCATGACCCACAACCATCCGCTCTGGCACCAGCAGGACCTGGCGGCGGCGCGGGCGGCCCTGGAGCGGCTGGCGCCCACCCCCGAGGCGCGCCGGGCGAAGGCGCCCTCGGCGCGCGAAAAAGCCTGGCTGGGCGCCGTCGAGACCCTGTATGGCGACGGCGACAAGGCCTCGCGCGACGGGCGCTATGCCGCCGCCATGCAGCGGCTGGCCGGGGACGACCGCGACGACCTCGAGGCGGCGAGCTTCTACGCTCTCGCCTTGCTCGGCACCTGCGAGGCCGGGCGCGAGGTCCCGGTCTACATGCGGGCGGCGGCGGTGGCCGAGGAGGTGTTCGCCCGCAACCCGCGCCACCCGGGCGCGGTCCACTACCTGATCCACTCCTACGACGACCCGGTGCACGCGCCGCTCGGCCTGCGCGCCGCGCGGGTCTACGCCCGCATCGCGCCCGCCGCCGCCCACGCCCTCCACATGCCGTCGCACATCTTCCTCGCCCTCGGCATGTGGGACGAGGTCGCCGCCTCCAACGAGGCTTCCTGGGCGGCCTCCGAGGAGCGGCGCCGCCGGCTCCGCCTGCCGCTCGAAGAGCGCGGCTACCATGCGCTCTCCTGGCTGGCCTACGCCTACCTGCAGCAGGGGCGGCTGCGCGACGCTCGCCGGCTGCTGGCGGAGATGGCGGCGGACGCCGCGGCCAGCGGCGGCTCGCCGCGCACCCGCGAGCACCTGGCGCTGATGCAGGCCGGCTACCGCATGGAGAGCCGCGACTGGCGGGCGGACCTCGGCGCCGTGCCGGGCCGCGAAGGCATCGACGGCGGC
>DATKFK010000989.1:0-9375 GCA_035544375.1 Thermoanaerobaculia bacterium | reverse complement strand
CCGCCCACGCTGCCGTTGGGGCGGCGGTCTTCCATCGCTCCGTGCCTGTCGGCGCCAGACACCGGAGCCACCAGTCAGTACCGAGCAAGAGGAACCGGCCATCGGGTGAGATGGCCAGGCTCCTGGATTCCTCGAATGGCTCGAGCTGCAGCGGCCTGTCGTTGAGGGTGGGCGTCCGGCCGTCCGCCCAATCCTTGATCTTGAGTCCCGGCACCGCTACTGTCGGGGAACGGGATCGGGTTTCGTCCAGAGGGCCGGCGTCCAGCGAGCGTTCATGCAGCCGGAAGGTCGCTTGAGCCAGGCCTTCTGACTGGAAGCTGAACTGCACGGCGGCGCCACTCGAGTCGACGCGGAACGCCGCCCCGACACCCCGCGGGTCGGCCTGCTTGGGGCCATCAAGGAAGTCGCGTAAGCCGGTGGCGCCCAGGACACCCCAGGCCGGATCTCCCGCGCCGAAGGCCAGGCGGCCTCGCGGCAGCGCCTCGAGAGCCAGGATCGAGTTCAATGCGCCCGGAAGCTCGTCGCGCATCCCGCGGCCAGATTCGGCCCACCTCAGGATCGGGGAAGACCCGTGCCTATTGAACCGTCCGGCGGCAAAGAGCATCCGGCCGTCGGCTGACCATGCGACTGCGGACAAATCGCCATTGTCCAGGCCGCTGGTGTCAGGAAAATAGAGATGTCTGAGATCGGCCGCGGAAAGCACCTCAACCCTCGCCGAGCCGGAAAAGCCAACCGCCACTCTGCCGTCGGGGGAGAAGCGAATCGAAAACGGTTCCCCCCCTTGGGCCTTGACCTTGGCGATCCGCTTGAGGCCCGGATCGTAGAGCCGCACAAAGCCATCCGCGCAGGTCGTGGCCAGTCGGCCGTCGCGATCGAAATCGATGCCGTTGCTGGCGCCGGCATAGTCGGTATCGCGGCTCAGCTCTTCACCGTCGGAGACGCGGAAGACCCTGACTCCCTCCTCTCCTGCCAGGCTTGCGGCCAGGCGGCTGCCCTCCGCGCTGAAAGCAAGATTGTTGATGACAAGGGGCAAGCCTTGGATCCGCCGCACCACGCGGCCGGTCGATCGCGCCAACAGGTAGATGCTGTCCTTCCCGTCCCACTCCCGGCCGGTCCGGCCGCCGGCGGCGATGAGCTCTCCATCTGGTGAGATGGCCGTGGCATACAGCTTTCCCTCGTCGCCAGAACCGATTGGCGGGCGCAGGGTCCGCAGCAATTCGCCGGTGGCAAGGTTCCACACCCGCAGGGTCTTGTCGTCGGAGGCCGTCGCCAGAAATCGCCCGGCAGCATCCGCGGCGATACTTCTGATGGGAGCCGTGTGCATACCGGTTTCCACCCGGAGCACCGGTTCCGTTGGCACGCCTGGCCCGTGCCGCGAGCACGCGACGGCGAGTCCGACCAACCCGACCAGCGCAGCAGCGGCTGGGAGCTCGATCGTGCGACGTCCTCGCTCCAGCGCCGCCTTCCTTCGCTGCGCGCTCAACTCGGGGGCACCACGATGGCCACCGGGAAGTCCGGCACGGCTCCGGGCTTGCGGGCGACCGGTGTCTGCAGGCCGTCCGTCACGATCCGCGTCCTCGCCACGCTACTTGACCGGCTCCATCGGCCGGTAGCGGTAGGCGAGCAGCACCGGCCCAGGAGCACGAAGCACCGTCTTCTCCGACGAATCGAGCGCCGTCGCGACCGGCCCGCCGACGCCGGGCAGGTCCCGGCGGAGGTCGGAGGCGAGCCGCTTGCGGATCTCCCCTGAGGTCTTGGCGTGCCATTCGACGGTGAAGGTCAGAGCATCGGCAACGACGGTCTCGTTGACGGTGCCGAACCAGGCCGGCCGGTCGCCGCTGTCGAGGGCCTCCTGGAACCGCTCGACGCAGGTGTGGGCGAACCGTCCCGAGAGGTCGGCGCGGGCGAAGGTGGCGACCTGCGGCCGCTCGATCGTCAGGGCGTAGGAGCGCACCTCCTGGCCGCTGAGCCGCAAGCCAGGCAGCAGGCGCCTCGCCACCGCGCCCTGGACTTGGAGCGATCCGGACCTTTGGCCCGAGCGGCTGGCCAGGGCGAAGGCGGCGGTCGTCGGCGCCTGCATGGGAAAGCAGTCCTCGTGTCGCAGGAAGAGGACCGGACGCGGCAGCGGCCGGCCGCCGCCCTTGCCGTCGGTCTCGACGATTTGGATGACGTCGCCCGGACGGAAGCTCGCCGCAAAACCGGGGTTGAGCTCGAAGCCAGCCTGCACGAGCTGCGCATCGAGGTCTTCCGGGGGCGCCGGGCGGTTGATCCAGATGGCCCCAGCGACGAGCGCCACTACGGCCAACGCCGCGAGCAGGAGGCGGCGCCAGGGCAGAGCACCGAGCTTCTTGCGCCGGCGCGCGGCCGGAGGCGGCTTGCCGGCGGCGGTCCGGCCGGTCATCGCCGCGCCTGGTGGCGGATTTCGAAGGCGACCGTGGCCACACCGCCTTTGCCGAGGTCGCCGGTGAAATAGGAGCCCAGATCGCCCTCCGCCGCCTGGCGGTCGACGATCAGATTGCGCAGCCGGATCTGGCGGATGGTCCCCGGCGCCTCGTCGCGCCCCGCGGGCCCAGGGACTGGCACCACCGGCGCCTTCGCGATCGGAGTGGATGAAAAGATCACCTCCACCCTCTCGGTGCCAGGCTTCTCATCGAGCCGGATGCTGCCGTCGCCGGGCACCAGCACGGATTCGTCGGCGCCGATCGGCGTCGCCTCGCTGCCCGGCGGCCAGAGGCGCTCGGTCTTGCCGTCCGCCCCACGGGCGAGCAGACGCAGGTAGCCGGCGCGGTTCACCGAGATGCTGATGCGGAGGCGGTCGCCGCTCTGAAACACGTGATCGAGCGGCACCGCCGTGGCCGCGCTCCCCGCGACCTTCTCGAGGCCCACGCGCACGATCAGGGTGCCGGGGCGCGCGGTGGGGAACAGTTGCCCCGGGCGCCTCGCAGCCGCGCTCTGCCCGCCGGCCGCGCTTGCGAGCAGCACGCCGGTGCACGCTGCGGCGATCGCCGCCCGCCATCGCGGTATGGATCGTGCCCGGTTTCCCTCGCCGAGCCGCCGCGTCGCCGGTCGCACCTCGACGCCGTGCGCCAATGCCGCCGGTCGCATGCTCTCCTGTCCCATGATTCGCATCCCGCCCCGGATGCATCCGAGGCCGCCTCTCCTGTTCAGGAAACAACCATATTCTACCTCACTGGCAGACCGCATGGCATCTCTCGGCGCACCGGCGGCGGCGCTGCCGAGCGCTGCGGTGCTGGCATGCCCGGAGGAGGGCTGCGGCAGGCGCTTCGACTCAACGGCTGCGCAGAGCGGGCACCTGCGGCAACTGCGCGCTACGGCGGGCGGCTCGTGTCAAGCCCCTGCCGTGGCGGCGTGCGGACCCCGGGCGGCATTTAAAGGCTCACGAGGTCCTCCGGCGATTGCCATTTTCGAGATTGGCGTGGATGTCGTTTAGTTTATCCAGGTGCGCCTCCGCTGGCCCTGGCGGTGCTGGCGGACGCGGTTCGACCCGGTAGCCCATGCTTTCGCTCATCGACACTTGACCATTGCCATATATAACCTTCGCCAATAAGAGACGATCAGGATTTCCGAGTCGCTGGCCGGCAGCCCGGCCCAGATATTCAGAAGGGTGGATGCACTTCTTCGCATCCCTCCATCCCCTTCTTGGCCTTTGCCTCCCTCCTCGACCTCGGCGTGCCCGGATCGACGCCCCAGGGCTCTCCCGCCTCCACGTAGTATGTCTTTCCGGGCGCGATTCGCAGCGTGAGGGGGAGGGTCCAAGCCATCGTATCACGGGTCTCAACGCCGCCGCTGGCTTGCCGTGCCGTCATTGTGATGGATGTTGCCTCATAAAGCTTCAGCTCTCCCGGATTCCGCCTCCAGGACTGTCCATTGCCCATGCCGAAGCTGCGCCACGAGCCTTTTATCGTCAGCGTATACCCTGGCTGGCTGCTGGTTGGCTTCGGGAGCCTTTCGGTTTCGCGGAATATAAATATACACCAGGCCCTTGCTTGGCGGGGTCGTTTGCGCAAGAGCAGCAGCGCTCAAGAGAAATGCAGCTGCCGCGAGTCTGACCGTTTTGGCCATGCCCTTTCTCCCTCAGAGGTAAGGCGCGTGAAAGTGACTTCAGCCGAGAGTTGGTTTTTCACAATGATCTCGTGTTGCCGGCTGAATAGACCCGCTGCGGGGAGGCAACCTCCGACTGCAGCTAAGGTGAACTTGCTGGCGGTCTGGCCTGGCCCAGAGCCGGCGACATGTGGATCCTGAGAGCCCAGTTTTCCCTGCCGTCGTTGTGATACCTCACGAAAACCCTGGCACCCTGAGCCACATCTCTCCAAGCCTTCCCCTTCGGCGTGAACCTGGTCTTGTTCGTGACCTTGAAGGCCAGGTCCGCGCCCTTCGCAGAGCGAACGACAAAGCTGTTCTGGCCTGGGTCGACCGAGGTCACGCTGCCACTGAAAGACTCTCGAGCGGGGGCGGTGCAGTCGCCGAGGCGCCTGCCCTTGATGATTTCGGTCATCGCCATCGGCTGGGCTTTGAGGGTGCCCTCGTAGCTTGTCACGGCGAAGGCGAGCTCGACGGTGCCGGACAATCCACCTTCGCAAGAGTACGAATAGGATAACTTTTCGCTCGCTGGATTGAGGTCCGAGATCTGGCAATTGCGCTCGGCCTTGAGCGTCCATTCCGCGAAAGACCGCGAGTCCTTGACGTGCTCCGGCTTAATGCAGTAGGTGACGACGGTTTCCACCTGTGTCCCTCCTCCCTCCGACGTGGACCACCGCGAGATCTGCCAATTCCCGGGCGTGAGGTTGGGATGGTCGGCGGCCCGAGCCGGCGCTGCTACCTCTTTCAGCGGAGGTGTCCCTTCGCTTTCCGACCGAGTTTGGCCCGATTTGAGCACCAGAAGCGGGTACTTGGCGTTCTGAAACTGGACGACTGCGCCTGCGATCGCATCGGTAGGTACCTTGAATATCCAAATCCCCTGGTTATCCATCCTGGGATTCAGTTCCCCGGAGGACAGCGGATACCATGAGCTCGCCGTTTGCCCTCGGCAGCCAAGTGTCTGCCTAACGGCGCCATTGCCGTCAATCAACAGTAAATCGTTCGTGGTAAGTTGTAGGGTGCGCGTTACGTGGGACACCATGAACTCTATGATCAAGAAGGACTCGCCCGGGAGCAAGGGGATCGGGAGATAGTGGATCTCCGTCTTCGTTGGGCCACGATATGTGTATCCACGTTGGCTCGCAGCGGCTGCCAGGTCCAAGCCAGTCAGCAGGACCTCCACCTGTTCGCCAAATTGCGGCAGCCGGGTTACCGCGGCTCCTGTAACCTGAAGCACGAGGGGTTCCCCGTTTGCCGAGATGGGGCGCCCTTTCTCTGCTGACGCACATCCCGAAAGCAACAAGACGAAAGCCAACGAACCGCGAACAAATGATCCCATTCCGAGATCCCCTATCTGATTCCTCTAGCTAAAATCATCACTTACGATATAGCGCGAGGCGCTCTGCGTCAACGACATCGATTCATGCCCACATGTATACGTCCACATGGCGCCCCGCACGGAAGATGGGTCGCCGAATCTCGCGCTCGACGGTGGCGATCCCACCGAGCCGCTTCGACCACGGCTGCGGTCTCGCCCCAGCGGGGGCCTCCTCGGTGCGTTGTCAGGCAACACCGCGATGACGGCGGTGACGGAAGAGGCGCACGTGGGCTACGCCAGATCCGCACACCTCCAAGGGGTTCCCTGGGCGAGCAAATATGCGTAAATGGCCGTAGCCAGATGAGCTTGACTATCCGCTCTTCCTGCATATACTGGCATCTATAAAGACTATCCCAGGGGAGCAGTGACATGCACGCGGCGTTCACCACACCTGCGCACGGGCCCACCCGAGCTACCGTATGAGGAGGCGGCTTTGTCGGCGATTCTAAGTCACCCAGCGGAGAGCAGTCCAAGTCGAGCCGTCCGTTTTCAGAGCTCGCCCGATACCGACGTGGGTCTCATGGGGTCCGCCGCGTTCGGCTGCGCACTGGCGCTCTTCACCTACCTCCTCCTCTACCTGACGCGGACCACCGCGGTTTCAGCGATGTTCTTTCAAAAGAGTGCGCTGATCTCCTGGGTACCCCCGCTCGAGGTCTTCTTGGCCAGCTGGGGCGCAGCGATGCTGATCCAGAAGTACCGGCTGCGTCGCGCGCAGGAGGCCATGCTGGACAGGGCGACACCGGTCATTCTGGACCTGTTGCCCGAGCGGATAACCATTTCCGCAACCTCTCCGCTCATCGCCAAATTACAAGTCATGTTCTCTCGTTGGCACCAGTCATTCCTGCTGCGCCGGATCGTTAAACTTTTGGCACGCTTTGACGATACCGGCGACCGCTCGGAGGTTCGGGCGCTGCTGGCCACGCAGTCCGAGATCGACGGCACGGCGCTGAAGTCCAGCTATACGATGCTCCGGGTGTTCATCTGGGCCATTCCCATCCTCGGTTTTATTGGCACGGTCATCGGCCTGCAAGAGGCGATCAAGGGCTTTGTCGGTCTGAACGACATCGAAAGGCTACAGCAGCAGCTGGCACCGATCACGAGCGGCCTGGGCGGCGCTTTCCAAGCTACGCTGATCGCCCTGTCCTTCAGCCTCCTCATCATGTTTCCCACCTCGGCGTCCGAGAAGGCGGAGTGGCGGCTGCTCAATTACGTGGATGATTATTGCAACGACCTGATCATCCCCCGGCTGGGCGTGCGCATCGACGCCGTTGCGCCGGCGGACCTGCCGGCGGCTCTGAACCAAGCGGCCGGTGACGCGGGCGAGAAATTTGCCGCCGCCATCAAGCTTGCGATGCCGGAGATCGTGGAGGCCATCCAGGCCAAGATGTTCTCTCCTGATCACATCCAGAAACTCGCCGCTGACGTCGAGACGGTCTTGACTGGTAAGTCGCTCGAAACCCTGCGTATACAGCGCGACCTGGCACATCAAATGCACCTGGCCGAGCTGCAGGCCATTCGCGACGAGATCCAGGACGACGGGAGGCGCCGGGCAGAAGCCGCAAAGGAAATCGCCACCCTCGGCGAGATAGTGAAGACGGCGTCATCCGGAATCACCGATGCGCTGGACGCCATCGAGACGGGCCGTGATTTCGACACCCTGAAGTCGGCGCTCGAGCGCGTGTCGTCACTCCTCGACAACAATGGGCGCCCGCGGTTGCCGCAAAGAGCAGGGTTGCTATCGCGGATTCTCGATCGTAGAGCGTAGCATTGCGTGGCGAAGCCGCGATGGCCAGGGTTGACACCTCTGCAAGCCCGGATACCCTTTTCCCTTATCTCAGCGTCCTCCTGTCAATCATCGGCGTGCTCTTTCTCGGCCTGGTCATTATTTCTACCGGACAGCTCGAGCTCAAAAGAAAAATCGCCCGGAACCAAGGGATGTGGAAGGAGTATGACGCGCTCCGCCAGCAGCGCCTGCGGGCCGCCGAGGCTGCCCGCCTGGCGGAGGCCCTGCGCGACGCGGAGAAAGCCAGGGGGCAGGAGCTCGAACGGCTGCGGCAGCAGGTGGAGAACCTGGAACGCACCAGGAACGGGGTTACGCGCCTCGCGGCCCGACAGGACCAGGATGTGGAGCTCGCATCCAGGCTTGAGGCGGCCATCGTCGAGAAGCGGCGCCAATACGCGGACCTTGCCAAGCTGCGGGACGAAAAGCAGCTTGCAATCAGGTCGGCGCCAAGGCCAGGAACCGTCAGGATCGTCGGCACGGCCAGGTACTCGGGACAGGAAGGAGGCGCAGACAAGCCGGAGGAGGCGCCGAAGCCGGTGTTTTTTGAATGCCGCGGTGACAATGTCATCCTACAGCCCGAAGGAGTCGCCGTTGCCAGCAACCAGCTGGCGCGTTCGACCGCTTTCGAGGACCGTGTCGCTCGCGCCGAGAAGGAGCGGGACCGGGGCGCCCTGTTGGTGCTTTTGGTACGGTCGGACGGAGTCAAGGCCTTCGACCGCGCGAACGCGATCCTCAAGCAGCGCAAGGCGAGGTACGGTTTCCTCCCCATCCCAGGCTCCGACGACGTCGACCTCAGTGCCTTCAGGTGAACAGGGAAGCTAGAATGCGCAGATCCGCGAGAATCTCCGATGCCGATGAACCGCTCAGCCTGAACTCGCTTCTCGACACGCTGATGAACGTGATCGGCGTCTCGCTCATTCTGCTCGCCGCGGCAGACCTGAGCCTCATCAGGACGAAGAAGCAGATCGAAGTGAGCACGATCCCGCGCGACATCTCGAGGAAGCTGGCCATCGAAAGAGCCAATAGCGTACCGTTGCACGGCCAGCCGGCGCCCCGCGCCGACAGCGCACAAAAACAGATCGACGACGACGAGCAGCGTCGGCGCTTGCTTGCTCGCCTGCAAGCTCTAGAGGCTGAAGCCGCAATCTCTCCGGAGCCGCCAGGCAAGCTGGCGGATTCCCGGCGCACACCCGGGGTCTTACAGGCCGAGGGGTCGGAGTTGGATTCCAAGATCGCAGCGCTCCATGCGGAGATCGCGAAGCTATCGACCGATGGCTTGCGCGCCGGGCACGGTACGATCATTGAGTTGCCGGTGCGGCGCACCATTGCGAAGCACTTGGAACCGCTCACGGTTGTGTGCCGGAATGGGCAGGCGGTGATCCTCGATCCAGGACAACTGAACAAGGCGTTTGAGGAGGCGCTGCAAACTGTGCTGGCCCGCCTGACCAGCGGGATGCCCGCGCCGCAGAGGATTCACGAAGTCGTGTCCTACTTCGATACCGTGGAGGTCGGCAGTCGAGCCTTCCGCATCAAACTGCAACCAGCCTACGACAAGGCCGGCCGGTTCGGCTTCGCAGCGACTATTCTACCGCGCACAACCGCGGGCATCGCCGGCGGCTCGCCCGCCGTCAGTCCCGAGGATGCCGCCATGTTGCGGGGCCTGGACCCATCGAAACAGTACATCGATTTCCTCGTCTGGGCTGATAGCTTCAAGTTTTACCTATCGCTTCGGTCAGAGCTGGAGAAAGCGTACTCCACCGAGGCCAATCGGGGTACGAGAATTGGCTTGTCCTGGACGCCTTACGCCATGGATGAAGAACTTAAAACATTCATCGATTTGACAGGCTCACCGGCGAAGGGTGGCGATGCGAAGGGCAGCGACGTTGGGCAGGAGACCATTATCGACAACGGCGGTGGAGCATGAGAGCATGCGTGGCCAGCAGCGCCGGAATGACGCTCACCGGACCCGTCAGATCGGCCGGAGTGCGCGTCCTCTTCGCCACGGTCCTGCTCTTGAACGTCACGGCTCCCGTGGGTGCGGAGGAAGCCCCGGTGCGGACAGGCCTCCGTGCCGACCTCGCGGCGGGCAGGTGGGAGGCAGTTGCCGCCCGGCTCG
>DATKFK010000988.1:0-17751 GCA_035544375.1 Thermoanaerobaculia bacterium | reverse complement strand
ATGAACTCGCCTCCCTAAAAGTTTTTCAGCTCAGCCCCCGCCACGAGCGGCAACCAGGAGTGCCTACACCGAACCCCGATCTCGATCGATTCGGCACCAATCTCCCGGCTGTCATCTCGTTTCTCGCAAAAGAGCATCCGTCGCAGTACAATAAGCTCTTGGACTGTGCTAAGCGGGTGATGCCTTCTCTCGAAACGATAGAGACGGATTTCACTCACACCAAGACGCTGGGACTATTCATTCGCGAAAAGGGGTTTGCCCGACCATGGCCGGCAGACGACATATCCGACGGCACCATCCAGACAATTGCTTTGCTGACGGCCATTTTCGACCCCCGCGCCAAGTTCGTGGTCATCGAGGAACCAGAAAACAGCGTCCACCCGTGGGCGCTACGCAATCTGGTCTCGGCAGTGCGAGTGGCTTCGGAAGCAAAGCAGATCATGCTCACCACGCACTCGCCGATCCTTGTGGATCAGCTACAACCTGAAGAGTTGTGGATTGTCCAGCGCCCTGCCGCTGAGACCAGGATCGACCCGCTCCTAACGCTCGATCCTTCTCTCAAAGAAGACTGGGGCCGCGGTAAGTTCACGCTCTCGGAGTATCTCGACAGCGGAGCTGTGCCAGACGCCGTGCCATCGGTTGCTTCGTGAGAATCGGCCTCCTCGTCGATGGTCAGGGGGAGTATCACGGCCTGCCACACTTGCTGAAACGAATTTCGCATTGCAAAACGTGTGGCTAGCGGACGAGCTGACACGGTTGATGCGAGCCAGCTTCTCAATAACTGCTCCTGCTTGGGACAGTTTGAGAAAACGAGCGACGCGGTAGCCATCTGCAAGGTCATGGACCCGTCTAGAGCAGCGCGGAACTCGCGCTCCTTCGGTAAGCTTCTCCGGGTCCTCGATAGCCCCACCGCGCCACCGCCACCTCGCGGTGCACGGCGGAGCCAACCCCGGCGGCGGAGCTAAGCCCACTGGCGGAGGGGATCTCGCCGCCCCCGAGGGCTCCCGCGACGCCTCCCGGCCCCCGGCGCATGCTAGAGTGAGCCATCGCGCAATGCCTGCGTGACAAGAGTGCAAGCTCACGGCGCTGCGGCGTGCCGCGGACCGAGATGCATGAAAGGGGAGCCATGGGTTTCATGGACGAGCTGGGCGGCCTGCTGGGGCAGGCGGCAGGAGGCAGCGGATCGGCATCCGAGATCCACGGGGCGTTCGACCGGGTGGCTCAGGCGGTCCCCCAGGGAGCGCTCGCCGACGGCCTGGCGCACGCTTTCCGCTCCGAGCAGACACCGCCCTTCCCGCAGATGGTTGCGAGCCTGTTCTCAGCCTCGACCGGCGATCAGAAGGCGGGCTTGCTGAACCAGCTCGTCTCCTCGATCGGGCCGGGCGGAGCCTCCCAGGCGCTGCAAGCCCTCGGCGGCGGCGGCATCGCCTCGCTGCTCTCGGGAGGAAATGTCACGCCCGAGCAGGCGCAACAGGTCACCCCCGAGGCGGTGCAGGCCTTGGCGCAACACGCGCAGAACAACAATCCCTCGATCCTCGATGCGACGGCGAGCTTCTACGCCCAGCACTCGGCCCTGGTCAAGACGATCGGCGCCGGCGCGCTGTCCCTGGTCATGTCCAGGATCTCGGCCGGCGCGCGCTAGAACCGCTCATCCACCGCGCGGCCGGTTGCTTTTCCCGCGGCCAGGGTGTCCATAGATGTAGGACACAAAGGAGACACCCATGGACGCACCTCTCGCCGCTCGCGCCGCACGCCATTTCAAAGCCGCTATGACGCTGGCCCTGCTGGCGCTGCCGCTCGCCGGCGCGGTGCCTGCGCTGGCGGTGACGCAAGGTCCTTACACGCTCGAAGTGCTGGTCGACGGCCGCCCGCTCGCCGAGCTCCATGGCAACGAGCGCCATTACGTCGAGGCTTTTCCGGGCCGCGAGTACTCGCTGCGGCTCGCCAACAACACCGGACGGCGAGTGGCGATCGCACTCTCCGTCGACGGGCTCAACTCGATCGACGCGAAGACGACCACGGCGCAGGCGGCCACGAAGTGGATCCTCGGCCCCTACGAGTCGATCGTCCTCGACGGCTGGCAGACGAGCTCGGAGCTCGCTCGCCGGTTCTACTTCACGACCGAGAAGAGCTCTTACGGAGCGTGGCTCGGAAAGACCGACAACCTGGGCGTGATCACGGCAGTGGTGTTTCGGGAGCGCCTGCCCGAAACCGCACGGCCGATGCCCTTGCGCAAGCACAAGGTGACGGCGGTCCCCGAGGACCGAGCCGAAGGAGGCGTGCCCGGCGCGGCACAGGCGGCGCCCGCGCCGATGCCCGCCGAGCCCGGCCGCGAAGATGCGCGCGCCGGCGGGAGCCTTGGGTCGAACGAGCCCGAAAGCCAGCCTTCCGATGACTACGCCGCAACGGGCATCGGGCGCGAGGTCGACCACGAGGTCAGGCGCGTGCGCTTCAACTCCGAGCGCTCCGCCGCGGCGTGCCTGGAGATCCGCTACGAGTACCGGCCGGCGCTGGTGCGGCTCGGGCTGCTGCCGCAGCCTCGCCCGAGCGATCCGCTCGCGCGGCGCGAGCGCTCGCGCGGATTCAAGGACGGCTTCGCGCCGGACCCCTACCGCCCCGACGGCCTCCCCCGTCCCTGACGCCTCCGCGCGTCTTGACCCCGTACCGGCCCTGGCGTAGGGTCTTGCTGATCGTCCCGCCTCGGGGCCCTATGCCGGGCAAGCGCGATGAGGGGCAGGAAGGGCGCACCCGCATGGAAGGCAGGATCCTCGACGAGTTTCGCGCCATCGTCGGCGCGCCGGACCTGATCACCGAGCCCGAGCAGCTCAGCACTTACGAGTGCGACGGCCTGACCGTGTTCCGGGTGCTGCCCCTGGCGGTGCTGCTGCCGACCTCGACCGAGGAGGTGCAGGCGATCGTGCGGGTGTGCCATCGCGAGAAGATCCCGTTCGTGGCCCGCGGCTCCGGCACCGGGCTGAGCGGCGGGGCGCTGCCGGCAGCCAACGGCATCGTCATCGCCCTCTCGCGCATGAACCGCATCCTGGAGGTGGACCTGCCCAACCAGCGGGTGGTCGTGGAACCCGGCGTGATGAACCTCAACGTCACCGCGCGCGTGGCGCCGGACGGCTACTTCTACGCGCCCGATCCGTCGTCGCAGCAGGTCTGCTCGATCGGCGGCAACGTCGCGGAGAACTCGGGCGGCGCTCACTGCCTGAAGTACGGCTTCACCACCACGCACGTCATGGGTCTCGAGGTGGTGCTGCCCGACGGCTCCCTGGCACACTTCGGCGACGCCGCCGTGGATCGTCCCGGCTACGACCTCTGCGGCGTCTTCGTCGGCTCGGAAGGCACGCTCGGCATCGCCACCAAGGTCATCCTCCGCATCATGAAGAAACCGGAGGTCGTCCAGGTGCTCTTGGCGGCCTTCAATTCCACCAATGAAGCGGGCGCGGCTGTCTCCGCCATCATTGCCGCGGGGATGCTGCCGGCGGCCATCGAGATGATGGACAACCTGGCGATTCAAGCCGCCGAGGCCGCGGTGCACGCCAACTATCCGGATTGCGGCGGGCTGCTCCTGGTCGAGCTCGACGGCCCCGCGCCCGAGGTCGAGACCCTGATGGAAGAGGTGGCCGCGGCGTGTACCGGGTGCGGCGCCTGGGAGATCCGCGTCGCGCAATCGGACGCCGAGCGCGCCCGCGTCTGGACGGGACGGAAGGCCGCCTTCGCCGCCGTGGGACGCATCTCGCCCGCCTACATCGTGCAGGATGGCGTGATCCCGCGGACGGCGCTGCCCTTCGTCATGAGCGAGATCAGCCGGCTCAGCTCCGAGATGGGCCTGCGCGTCGCCAACGTCTTCCACGCCGGCGACGGCAACCTGCATCCCCTCGTCCTCTACGACGACGCGGTGCCCGGGCAGGACAAGCTGGCCGAGGCGCTGGCCGGCGAGATCCTGCGCCTGTGCATCAGGGCCGGCGGCTCCATCACCGGCGAGCACGGCGTCGGCGAGGAGAAGAAGATGTTCATGTCCGAGATGTTCGCCGAGCCCGACCTCGAAACCATGCAGCTCGTGCGCTGCGCCTTCGATCCCGAGCACCTGTCCAATCCCGACAAGGTCTTTCCCCGGCCGCGCCTGTGCGGCGAGAGGCCAGGTGTCTACGAGCCGCATCCGCTCGAGATCGCGGGCGTGGCACAACGGTTCTAGATACCGTGCCCTGCGACGACCCATGCCATGAAACAGCTGCCACCCACCCCCTCCCCTTCGCTTCGGCGATCGCTTTAGTGCGGTAGAGATGGTGATGCCGGCGGCGGTGCAGCAGGTCTCATGGTCGGAGCTGGCGGCGGTCCTGGGGCCGGAGCATTTGCGTGCCGCCACCGCGGCCGATGCCGTCGACGGCGTCACGCCGCGGATGATCGCCGAACCCGGCACCGCCGAGGACCTCGCGCGCTGCCTGCGCTGGGCCCGCGGCGAGGGCCTCAAGGTGACGCCGCGGGGCGGCGGCACGAAGCTGGGCTGGGGCAATCCACCCGCCGCCTGCGATCTGCTGCTCTCGACGGCGCGTCTCGATCGCGTCGGCGAGCATGCCTGGGCCGACATGACGGTCATCGCCGAGGCCGGATGCCGCGTCGCCGACCTGCAGCAGGCTCTCGCCGAGCACGGCCAGCACCTCGCCCTCGATCCCCTGTGGCCGGAACGGGCGACCCTCGGCGGCATCCTCTCGACCAACGACAGCGGCACGCTGCGTCTCCGCTACGGCTCGCTGCGCGACCTCATCATCGGCATCACCGTCGCGCTGCCCGACGGGACGCTGGCCAAAAGCGGCGGCAAGGTGGTCAAGAACGTCGCCGGCTACGATCTGGCCAAGCTCTTCACCGGTGCGCTGGGCACGCTGGGGGTGATCGTGCAGGCGATCTTCCGCCTCCACCCCCTGCCCAGGGAGACGCGCAGCCTGACCTTCAGCGGCACGCCCGCGGCGCTCCAGCAGCTGCTGCTCGCGATCCTGGCTTCCAGGTTGACGCCCATCGGCTTGCAGCTGCGCGCGGCGCCTGGCGGCGCACACCTGGACGTCCGCTTCGACGGCACGGCGGCCGGCATCCAGGCCCAGGTCGACCAGGTGGATCAGGTGCGGCGGCTGGCCGCTCCCGCGTCGGCCCCCGCCGACGCGCCGCCGGGCGTCTGGGCCTCGCACCAGGCCCTCTGGGCCGCCAAGGGGGACAGCGCCGCCCCGGCGCCCCGGCGGTTGGTGGCCAAGCTCGGCGTGCTGCCAGCGCGCATCGCCTCAGTGTGTGCGTCGATCGAGCGTTCGGCCGCGGCGCGGTCGCTCGCCTGGCAGCTGGTGATGCAGGGTGTCGGCACCGGCTACGTGCGCTTCGACGGCGACGAGCCGGCGTTGCGCGCCACGCTCCTGGCGCTGCGCGAGGAGCTGGCCGGCGGCACGCTCGTCGCGCTCGGCTGCCCGCTTTCGGTCAAGCGCGGCCTCGACGTCTGGGGCCCCGCCGGCGACGCACAGCCGCTCATGGTGCGCATCAAGCAGCGCTTCGACCCGGACGGGACGTTGAGCCCGGGCCGCTTCCTTGGGGGGATCTGATGGCCATGCCCGAGGTCACCGCCGTCACCGACGCCACCGCGGTCACCGACGGCACCGACGGCCCCCCCCGGGCGTCCGCCGTCCTGGCGTTCGACGATCACCACCCGCCGGCGGCGGAGCTGTACAAGAAATGCGTGCATTGCGGCTTCTGCCTGCCGACCTGCCCCACCTACGCGCTCTGGGGCGAAGAGATGGATTCGCCGCGCGGCCGCATCCACCTGATGAAGATCGGCGCCGAAGGCAAGGCCAATCTCACCGACAGCTTCGCCCGGCATTTCGACCGCTGTCTGGGCTGCATGGCCTGCATGACGGCCTGCCCTTCGGGGGTCAGATACGATCAGCTGATCGAGGCCACGCGCGCCCAGATCCAGCGACGCTACCGGCGCTCGGCCGGCGACACCCTCCACCGCGGACTGATCTTCAGCCTGTTCCCGTATCCCGGACGGTTGCGGGCCGCCCTGCTGCCGGCCTGGGCGTACCAGGCTTCCGGGCTGCGCGCGCTGGTGCGAGGCGCGCGGCTGGTGAAGCTGCTTCCCCGCAAGCTGCGCGCGATGGAGGCCCTGCTGCCGGCGCTCTCGCTGCACGAGCTGGGCGCCCGCCGGCCGCCCGAGCGCGTCCCGGCGCAGGGCGCGATGCGCAAGCGCGTCGGCCTGCTGACCGGATGCGTGCAGCGGGTGCTGTTCTCGGAGGTCAATGCGGCCACGGTGCGCGTGCTGGCCGCCGAGGGCTGCGAGGTGATCATCCCGCGCGAGCAGGGCTGCTGCGGCGCGCTCATGGTCCATGCCGGCCTCGAGGAGAGGGCCCGCGCCTTCGCGCGCCGGCTCGTCGACGTCTTCGAGCGGGCCGGCGTGGACACGATCGTCACCAACGCCGCCGGCTGCGGCTCCTCGATGAAGGAATACGGCCACCTGCTGCGCGACGATCCGCGCTACGCCGAACGCGCGCGGGCCTTTGCCGCCAGGTGCAAGGACGTCTCCGAGGTGCTGGCGGAGCTCGCGCCGCGCGCCGTGCGGCATCCCCTGCCCCTGCGCGTGGCCTACCACGATGCCTGCCACCTGCAGCACGCCCAGGGCGTGCACGCCGAGCCGCGCCAGATGCTCCGCACCATTCCCGGGCTCGAGCTGGTGGAGATCCCCGACGCCGCGCTCTGCTGCGGCTCGGCCGGCATCTACAACCTGGTGCAGCCCGAGGCGGCGGCGGAGCTGGGCGACCGCAAGGTGAGCAACTGCCTCTCGACCCATCCCGACCTCGTGGTCTCCGCCAACCCCGGCTGCCTGATGCAGCTCGCCAGCGGCCTGAAGCGCGCGGGCAGACGAGTGCCGGTGCTGCACATGATCGAGCTCCTCGACGCCGCCATCAAGGGCACGCCGGCCGCAGAGCTGCAAGCGCGCCCCTGACCGCCCGCGCCGGCAGGTGTCACGCCGGCTCGGCTATGCGCCCATCTTCGGTGGCGGCAGCCGCCGGGCTGGCGGCAAGAGGCTCTATCACAATTCCCGCAACTGGATCTTGACAACACCTATGAGAGTTTGTAGTTTGACCAACGAGCGACCGAAATCAGCAACGGATGAACGCGCCAGGGCGTGATCAGACCGCTGATGCTCCCCGGCCGCTCGAAAGAGGTGGCCAGCCATGCGGAGAACAGCGTTCCTGGCTTTGGCCTTGGCATTCCTTGCCGGTCCCTTCGCGGCCGGCTCCGAGCCCATCGTGGCGGACGCTGCCGGGGCGAGGCCACTGCCGGACCTGCGATGCTTCTTCGTGCAGGGACGCTGCGTGCCGGGTGAGGCTCCAATCGGTCAAACGCAGACGAGCCGGGATCAGATTCACAACGTATTGGTAACCAGCTGGGACCCGTCGGCCAAGGTCTCGGGCAAGGCAGTCTGGAAGCACGTCGCCGTGAGCGGGGACTGGGTCGCCTCGGCCAAGATCCTGCCGGCACCAGTCCCCTGCGACACCTATCTGGTTTTCGTCAAGAACCAAGCAGGGGTCCCGCAGGAGCTATGGTGCATCGACGGCACCCGCCTCATGTTGCTGTGGGAGATGCTCGACGCGACTCACGGCCGCTTCTGGACCCGGCGAGACGGCGGCATGGGCATCGTGCTCTTCGACGGTCGGCTCAGCACGGGTACGTTCATGCTGAACTCGACGGATGAACAACACTTCACCTGCATCGCCGGCGCCGCGGTCCACACCGATCTCGTTCCCGGCGTCCAGGACATCGAGACCACTCTCGGACCCTTCGACATCTCCAACAGTGCATCGAGGTCCAAAGCGGTGACACTGCTGCGCAAGGTCGGCATCTTGCCTGGCCCGGACCAGGTCCCTGATGACATCGCGCTGCCGCTGTCGTGGATCCAGGAGGGTTACAAGGCCGGCAAGCTCAGCGGCTCCCAGCCGGCTTCCCTCTTCCTGCTCCAGGGATACTGGGCAGGTATCGATTGCCCGGATGGCGGCAACCCCGAGGCCTGCACCGCCAGTGCGATGAATCGCGAGACGGTATGGCTCGTGCGAGTCGGCGACGAGAGCTCCGGTTACGAGCGCTGGATGAACCAGCGCCCAAACTGGAATACCGGCAGGTGGGATGATCCCCTGACCGAAAGCATCGGCACGACCGCATCCGTCGTCTCCGAAGGCAATGCGCCGCTCCTCCCAGCGGTGCCGTGTCGCAATTGAACGCCTTGGGGCCGAATCTGGTGTCCCGCTAGCCACTCGCCTGTAACCAGGGCCTGGCCGCCGGATGGACCGGTGGCCGAATGTCACCGTATTTCCGGCAGTCAGACCGAAGGTCCGATGCCGTGCAGCCGGACCAGCGGCCCCTCCAGAGCGTGCGGATCGCGCAGGTCGATCGTGCCGGCGATCGCCCATAGGTTGTCGCCCTGCGGATCGAGGAGCGTCTGGCGCACCTCCCAGGTGCGGTCGCCGGTGCGCTCGACGTGGGTGAACTGGTGGCGCCGGGCCTCGGGCGTGAAGAGCAGCTCGCCGTACTCGGCGAAGAACGGCGCCATCTCTTCCTCGAAGCGCTCGGCGTCCCAGACCTGCCCGCCACCGGCCGCCACCGCTTCGCCACCCGCCGCCGCTGCTTCGCCGCCGGCCGCCACCGACTCGGCCGCCGCCTCCCAGTCGCGCGCCGCCAGCGTCCGCACCAGGAGGTGCATCTCGGCCCGGACGCGCGCCCCAAATGCCTTGGGGTCGGCGACCAGCTCGCGGATCCACAGCGCCTCCGCCGCCTCGTGCTCCCGCGCGCGCTCGCGCCGCAGCTCGGGGTGCAGCAGCTCCTCCCACTCTTCGAGCAGGCTGGTGTCGGTGCGCTCGATCAGGGCGCGGAAGAAGCCCAGGGCGTCGTACACCGCTTCGCTCCGCGCCGCCTCGGGCACGCTCTGCTTGAGTGTCTTGTAGAGCTGGGAGAGGTAGCGCAGCAGCACGCCCTCGCTGCGCTCGAGGTGATAGCGCTTGACGAAGTCGCCGAAGCTCGCGTAGTCGAGCAGCATCTCGCGGCCGATCAGCTTGGGGCGGATGTCGCGCCCGCCGACCCAGGGATGGTCGCCGCGGAAGCGGTGGAAGGCGCCATGCAGGAAGTCCACCAGCAGCTGCGGCGGCCGCGGCGGCCCGACCTCCTCGAGGCGCTCCATCCGCTCCTCGTAGGGCACCCCGTCGGCCTTGAGCCGCGCGACCAGCTCCTGCTTGAGCTTGTCCACCTGCCGCCGCAGCACCACCTCGGGGTCTTCGAGCACCGCTTCGACCAGGCTGACCACGTCGGCGGCGTAGCTTTCGGCCTGCGGGTCGAGCTGCCCCAGCGCCTCGATCAGGAACAGGGACAGCGCCTGGTGGAGCGAGAAGTCCCATTGCAGCTCGGCGTCCACCACCACCCACAGGTAGCGCCCCACCGCGTCGCGCACCATGTGGATGACGCCGGCGCGATAGAGCGAGCGCACCAGGATCGCCGCCTGCTGCAGCAGCCGTCGCTTGCTCGCCTCGTCCTCGTGACAGCGTGCGATCAGCTCGCGCAGGCTGTCGAAGTTGCGCCGCGAGGCGTCGTCGCGCTCGGCGTCGCGCTGCAGCAGGTTGAGCACCATGCCGTGGGTGACGCGGAAGCGCGACTTGAGGGTCTCGGGCGGGCGCGCGATCAGCTTGTCGAAGGTCTCGCGGCTCCAGGACACCTCGCCCTTCACCGCGGCCGCCCCCGGCGGCTTGCGCCGCTTCTTGCCCTCTTCGACCCGCCGCTCGGCCTGGCGCTTCTCGATGATGTGCTCGGGCGCCTGCGCCACCACGCTCCCCTGCACGTCGAACCCCTTGCGCCCGGCGCGGCCGGCGATCTGCTGGAAGTCGCGCACCGAGAGCATGGCGACCTTCCTGCCGTCGAACTTGGCGAGGCGGGAGAAGAGCACGGTGCGGATCGGGATGTTGACGCCGACGCCCAGGGTGTCGGTGCCGCAGATGACCCGCAGCAACCCCTGCTGCGACAGCTGCTCGACCAGCAGCCGGTACTTCGGCAGCAACCCGGCGTGGTGGACGCCGATGCCGAACGACAGGAAGCGCCGGAACTCCTTGCCGTAGGGCGTGTCGAGGCGAGCGCCGCCGATCGCGTCCTTGATGCGGTCGCGCTCCTCGCGCCCGGCGATCTTCAGGCTGGTCAGCGACTGCGCCAGCTCGGCACACTCGCGCTGGGTGAAGTTGACGACGTAGATCGGCGCCTTGGCCGCCGCCAGCAGGTCGTCGATGGTCAGGTGCAGCGGCGTCTCGCGGTACTCGTAGTCGAGCGGCACCGGCCGCTCGGCCGAGGTCACCAGCGCCGCCTCGACGCCGGTCTGCGCCTGCAGCTTCTCGGCGATCGCGCTCATGTCGCCGAGCGTCGCCGACATCAGCAGGAACCGGGTCCGCGGCAGGGTCAGCAGCGGGATCTGCCAGGCGACGCCGCGCTCGGGGTCGGAGTAATAGTGGAACTCGTCCATCACCACGTAGGGCGCATCCAGCTCCTCGCCGCGGCGCAGCGCCATGTTGGCCAGCACCTCGGCGGTGCAGCAGACGATCGGCGCCCGCGGGTTGATCGCGGCGTCGCCGGTCAGCATGCCGACGTTCTCGGCGCCGAAGTCGTCGCACAGGGAGAAGAACTTCTCGCTGGCCAGCGCCTTGATGGGACTGGTGTAGAAGGACGTCCGCCCCTCGCAGAGCGCTTTGAAGTGCAGCCCCAGGGCGACCAGCGACTTCCCCGAGCCGGTCGGGGTGTTGAGGATCACGTGCCGCCCGGCCGCGATCTCGAGCAGCGCTTCCTCCTGGGCGCGGTAGAGCATGAAACCGGCATCCGCGGTCCACTCGACGAAGCGGTCCAGGATCTCCTCCGGCTCGACCGCCCGCAGCCCGCCCCCGGCTTCTCCCCGCGGCACGCGCGCGGCAAGCGACGGACGGGCGGCCCGTGCGGAGAGCGCCGCCCCGCCCGGGCCGCCCTGGGCGCCGGCCGCGGGCGCCCCCGTGCTCCCCGCGATCCGGGAATCGCCGGACAACCGGGGGGGAGACACGGTGGAAGGCGGTACCTCTGCCATGGCGAACGCATTGTCGCACGGCGCCGTCAGGCACCCCGGAACACGGCCTCGCCCGGCAGGCCCGGCCTGCTGCACTACGCGCCGTGACGGCCGCGTCCACCCCCGCCACCGGTGCCGCCGGCGAGGCCGGCATCGGGCACCGCGATCCCCCCCGGCGGTGGGGCCGGTGGGACCTGCCGCTACGAGAAGCGCCTGCCAAGGCATAGAATCGCTGCAAGAATCGTCACGGCGAGCCGGCGCGGCCGGCGGAGGCGCGATTGTTGACGTTGGTCTACATGGCGTTCGCGGGCCTGGGCTGCCTGTACGTGGTGCTGGCGGCCTTCCTCGGGCACGCCGCGGATTTCAGCAGCCACGACGCCGGGGCTGGGGCCGCCGGCGGCGACGGCGGGATCACGGGAGGCTACGTCGGCCACGCCGGCCACGCCGCGAGCGACACGGCCTATGGAGTCGGCGGCGGTGGCCACGGCGCGGTGCATGCCACGGCGCCCGCGGCCGCCGGCTTCCACTTCCCCTTCTTCTCGCCCCTGGCGCTGGCGACGCTGGTCGCCGCCATCGGCGGCTACGGGCTGATCGCCAAGTTCGCTCTCGACGCCGGCGACGGCGCCAGCCTGGCGATGGCCGTGCCGGCCGCCTTGCTCACCGCCTACGGCATCACCTACGCCGGCTGGCGCCTGGCCAGCGGCTCGCGGGCTTCGAGCGTCATCCACCTCGACGGCCTCCCGGGCACCCTCGCCGAGATCACGGTGCCGATCCCGGCCGGCGGCGTCGGCGAGGCGATGGCGATGGCAGGCGGGCAGCGCTATGCCGCACCGGCGCGCGAGGTGGACGGCGCGGCCGTGGCGCGCGGCGCCATGGTCAGCGTCGTGGCCGCGGGCACGACCCTGCTGGTCAGGGCCGGCCCGGACCCGGGCAGGTCCGCCGGGCCCACCGATCCCCCCGGGGCCGCCGGGCCCGACGCTCCGGCGGTTCCCCCGGTGGACCCCAAACCCTAGGTCCCGTCACTGCGGACGCAAGCCGCCCGACAGATTGCAGGGAGAACGAGATCATGAGCAGCTTCGGTATGGGCTCGGTGCTGGTGCTGGGCGCGGTGGCGGTCCTGGCGGCGGTGGGGGTCGGCTACGTGATCACCTACCTCGCGTTCCTCAAGAAGGCAGGCGCCAACGAGGTGATCGTCGTCTCCGGCCGCGGCGGGGTGACCTTTATCACCGGCGGCGCCGGCATGGTGGTGCCGCTGTTCCACACCTGGAACCGCCTGTCGCTCGAGGTCATGACCCTGGAGGTCACGACGCCCGAGGTCTACACGGCGCAGGGAGTGCCGATCGCGGTCGACGGCGTGGCCCAGATCAAGATCAAGAAGGACGACGCGTCCCTGCACGCCGCCGCCGAGCGCTTCCTCGGCAAGCGGCCGGAGGAGATCGCCAAGATCGCCCTGGAGACGGTGCAGGGGCACCTGCGCGGCATCCTCGGCACCCTGACCGTCGAGAAGATCTACATGAGCCGCGACGAGTTCGCGCAGAAGGTGCAGGAGATCTCGGCCGGCGATCTCGGCAACATGGGCCTGGGCATCGACTCCTTCACCATCCGCGACATCCGCGACAAGCACGGCTATCTCGAAGCGCTGGGCAAGCCGCGCATCGCCGAGGTCAAGCGCACCGCCTCGGTGGCCGAGGCGGTGGCCGCCAAGGAGTCCGCCATCGCCCAGGCCGACGCCGAGCGCGAGACCCGCGAGCGCCAGGCGGAGGCGCAGCGCCTGGCCCAGGAGGCCGAGGCCAAGCGCGACGCCGCCGTCGCCGAGGCCAACGCCGACCGCAGCCGCCGCCAGCAGGAGGCCGACGCCTCGGCGCGGCGGGCGGCGGAGATCGCCAACTCCCAGGCGGCGCAGGCCATCGCCGACCAGCAGGCGATCGCCAACCGCAAGCGCGCCGACGCCGAGATGGCGTACGACCTGCAGAAGAAGACGATGCAGATCCAGATCGAGGAGCAGGAGATCAAGCGCCGCGAGCGCGAGCTCGACGCCACCGTCAAGCGCCAGGCCGACGCCAAGCGCTACGAGATCGAGACCCTGGCTGCCGCCGAGCGCCAGCGCGTCGAGACCGCGGCAGAGGCCGAGCGCTCCCGCCTCGCCACCGTCGCCGAGGGCGAAAAGGCGAAGGGCCTGGCGGCGGCGGAGGTGACCCGGGCGACGGGCCTGGCACAGGCCGAGGCCGAGCGCGCGCGCGGCCTTGCCGAAGCCCAGATCCGCCAGGCGCAGGGGCTCGCCGAGGCGCTCGCCATGGAGAAGAAGGCCGAGGCGTGGCGCAACTACGGCGAGGCGGCGGTGCTGCAGATCCTCGCTCCGGTCCTGCCCGAGATCGCGCGCGCCGTCGCCGAGCCGCTGTCGCGGATCGACCGCATCACCATGGTTTCGACCGGCGGCAACGGCGACCTCGGCGCCTCCAAGGTCACCAGCGAGGTCGCCAAGGTCCTCTCCCAGCTGCCGCCGGTCGTCGAATCGCTGACCGGGGTCAACCTCGAGAACCTGTTCG
This sequence comes from Thermoanaerobaculia bacterium, assembly GCA_035544375.1. GTDB lineage: Bacteria > Acidobacteriota > Thermoanaerobaculia > Multivoradales > UBA5704 > JASLEW01. The sequence continues at coordinate 4,107 of DATKFK010000988.1, read as the reverse complement.
CGCGGTTGCGCGCCGCTCGCCCTGATCTCGCCGATCTCGCTCCAGCTCGTGCCGCCGCCGCGCCCACCGCGCCCGCCGCACCCGCCGCGCCGGAACCGCTGCCCGGACCGGCTGCCTCCCCGCCGGCTGCCCCCCTGCCTGCCGCCCCCCTGCCTGCCGCTCCCGCGCCGGCCACACCCCCCGCGGCCTCGCCGCCGCCGCCGGCGGCCGGCCCCGCGCTGCCGCCGCCACCGCGGCGTTGAGGCACGACAGGCGCCGGCTGGGCTCCGGCGGCCGGTGCCCGCTCCAGGTCCGCGCTGGGCTACTCATCGACCGCCGCGGTGAGGTAGATTCCCCGGCCAGTGATCATCGCCCTGATCAGTCGCAAGGGTGGCGTCGGCAAGACGACCACCGCGGTCAACCTGTCTGCTGCCCTCGCCCGCCGGGGCAAGCGCGTGCTGCTGATCGACCTCGACAGCCAGGCCTCGGCCTCGCTGTCGCTGGGCATCGAGCGCGCGGCGCTCGCGCCCTCGGTGGCCGATGTGCTGGCCAGGGGCCTGGCGATCGAGCAGGCGGTGCGCCCGACCGCTATCGCCGGCCTGGAGCTGGTGACCGCGTCCGTCGACCTGATGCAGGCCGATGCCGAGCTGGCCGGCTTGCGCAGCCGGGAGGGGCGGCTGCGCGCCGCGCTGGCGCCGATCGCCAGGGCCTACGACTTCATCTTCCTCGATTGTCCGTCGTCGCTGTCGCTGCTGCCGATCAACGCGGTCGTCGCCTCCGACGCCTTCCTGGTGCCGGTGGTGCCGCAGTTCCTGGCCGCCGCCGGCATCCAGAACCTGGTCGCGGCGGCGCAGCGCATCGCCTGGGACGCCGCGGTGCGCACCCGCCCGCTGGGTGTGCTGCTGACCATGGTGGACTATCGCACCCGCGCCACCCGCGAGACCATCGACCAGATCCGCGGCGAGCTCGGCAGCCTGGTCTTCGCCATCGAGATCCGCATCAACACCCGGCTGGCGGAGGCGCCCCGGGCCGGCCAGACGATCTTCCAGTTCGATCCCGCGGCGACCGGCGCCTCGGCCTACCAGCTGCTCGCCGAGGAGCTGCTGCTGCGCTGCCGCGCCGATCCGGCGCGGGCATCCCCCCCTCCCGGCCCCCCGCCGGCCGCCGGCGCCGAGACGCCCTGAGACGCCTCTCCCCTTCGCCGCGGCCAGCCGTCTTTTCTAGTGGCCCGGCTGCTCGGGCCGTATCACCCGGCCGAAGTCGCCGGGCAGCTCGGCCGCCGCGTAGACCACGGCCGCCCAGGCGGCGACGTTGTAGTCGAGGTCCCTGGCGTTGGCCTTGTCGAGCGTGTCGTTGGCGGTATGGTGGAAGTCGAAGTAGCCGGTGGCGTCCTGCATCAGCGTCAGGCTCGGCACGCCGGCCTTCTGCAGCGGCCCCAGGTCCGGGCCACCCTCGCCCTCGTTGGTGCCGGAGCCGGCGCCGATCGGGAAGATCAGGCGATCCATCTCCCGCACCCAGCCCATGGATTCGATCGCCACCCGCGACTCGAGCCGCCAGATGCGGCCGGCGCCGAGATCGGATTCGAGAGCCAGCACGTGCCGCGGCAGCTCCTGGGCGTGCGCCTTGGCGTAGGCCTCCGCCCCCGACAACCCCAGCTCCTCGTTGGCGAAGAGCACCACGCGCAGGGTGCGGCGGGGCTTGGTCTTCAGCTCGCCGATCCGCCGCGCCGCCTCGATGACGATGGCGCAGCCGGCGCCGTCGTCGATGGCGCCGGTGCCGAGGTCCCAGGAGTCGAGGTGCGCGCCGAGCAGGACGATCTCCTCCGGCTTCTCGCGTCCGGGGATCTCGCCGATCACGTTCGCCGACTCGGCGGGGGGCAGGGCGCGGGCTCCCAGGCGCAGACGCAGGCGGACCGGCTGGCCTAAGGCGAGCTCGGCTGCCAGCAGGTCGGCGTCCGGATTGGAGAGCGCCGCCGCCGGGACCCGCCGGACGCCGGTCTCGTAGCGCAGGCCGCCGGTGTGCGGCAGGCGGTTCGAGTCGGTGCCAATCGAGCGGATGACGACGGCCACCGCGCCGAGCTTGGCGGCGCGCGACGGACCCTGGGTGCGGACGGGGACCGCCTTGCCGTAGCCGGAGCCGTCGCGGGTGCGGTCGGTCGGCGTGTTGAAGAAGACGATCTTGCCCGTGACCTTGGCGGCGCCGAGCTTGTCGAGCGCCTGCAGGTCCGCGACCTCGACGACCGGCGCCTCGATGCCCGCGGCGGGCGTGCCCACGCTGTCGCCCAGGGCGGTCAGCGCCACCCGCTGCGGGTAGGGCGCGGTGATCTCACCCGCCTCGGCGCCGCGTTCCCAGCGCGGCACCGTGACCCTTTCGGTATGCACGTTGCTGAAACCCAGGCTCTTCAGCGTGCGCACCGCCCAGGCCACCGCCAGGCGGTCGCCGCGCGAGCCGGCGGAGCGCGGCCCGACCTCGGTGGTCAGCGAGGAGAGGAGGCCCCAGGCCTTGGTCCCCTTGAGCGCGCCGTCGCGCAACGACACGGCCGTATCCTGCAGCTCGTCCGCCAGCACCTGCGTGGTCGGCGGCGGCACCGAGCCTTGAGCCGGCGGACCTGCCGGCGAGGGTCCGACGCGGGCGCCCTGGGCGCCGGCGGGGCCCGCCGCGGCCAGCGAGCCTGCCAGCAGCAGGGCGGCAGCCGCGAGCGCCCGCCGCGGCGCGGCGGATGGGGTGGTCGAGCCAGCGGCGGCGGCGTTCTTGCGGAGTGCGGGGGGGCTGACCGCGTGGTATCGCGACGCAGAAGTGCTCATGGGATGGGATGTCCTCTTCGTCTCTTGTCGGTTACGGGTCGAGGCAACGGCCGGCGACCCCTGGCGCGTCAGCGCCGCGGCGGTCACCGGCCTTGCCCAAGCGGGCGGGTGAGGTCCAGGCAGAGTCAAGCGGCGGCGGCGGCGGCCGGCAGCTGCTTCATCTGCCGCAACGCCAGCTTCCAGTCCGACAGCGCCTGCTCGAGAGCGTGGTGGATCGCTCCCAGCCGGCTCTCGAGCGTCTCGCCGGGCTCGCCCGGCTGGCCCGCGGCGCCTGCGGCGACCGCGCCGCCTGCGCCGCCCGCAGCCAGCGGTGCGGCACCGCCCGGGCTGGCGCCGGCGGTGGCGGCGGCAAGACCCTCGCCCTTGGCGGCAACCGGCCGCCGCTGGCGCTGCATGGCCACCAGGTCGCGCAACGCCGCCTGCAGCCTCGCGTAGGTCTCGTGCAGCCGCTGCTCGACGCTCTCGCGGGCCTCCGCCAGCACTCGCCGGTTGCCGGTCAGGCGCTCCAGCCGCTCCTTGGCGCGCTCGAACTGGACGTCGATGCGCGCCTTGAGGATGACCGCGTCGGAGGCCCGGCGCAGATCGCGGGCGAGCCCGATGGTGGACAACCCGTAGATGGCCCACTTGGCGGGGTCGAAATGCCAGGTCTTGACGCCGTTGCGGTAGTCGAAGGGGAAGCTGTGGTGGAAGTTGTGGTAGCCCTCGCCGAAGGCGAGCACCGCCATGACCGAGCTGTCGCGGGCGCTGTGCTCGCGGCTGTAGGGCTGCCGGCCGACCATGTGACAGAGGCTGTTGATGAAGAAGGTGCCGTGGTGGCTCACCACCACCCGCAGCACGCCGCCGATCAGCAGGCAGCCGAGCACGCGGCCGGTGGCCAGCCCGACGATCAGCGGGATGCCGAAGGAGATGCTGAGGCCGATGAGGGCGTACCAGCGCGCCTGCCAGCGCACCAGCGGGTCGTCGAGCAGGTCACGGACCACCGTCACCGGCGGCGTCTCGTTCTCGAAGAAGATCCAGCCCATGTGCGCCCACCAGAAGCCCTTCTGGATGTTGTAGGGGTCGCGCTCCTGGTCCACCTCGGAATGGTGGATGCGGTGGTCGGCGGTCCAGTTGAGGACCGAGTTCTCGAGCGCGGCGGCGCCGAAGACAACGTAGAAGAGGCGCACCGGCCAGGAGGCCTGGTAGGTCTTGTGGGCGAACAGGCGATGGTAGCCGCCGGTCACCGACACGCCCACCGCCAGCCACAGGGCGAAGAAGGTGATGCCCTCGGGCCAGCCCAGCCCGCGCGTTGCCAGGTACCAGGGGGTACCGACGGCAGCGATGA
>DATKFK010000987.1:0-5630 GCA_035544375.1 Thermoanaerobaculia bacterium | reverse complement strand
ATTCCCGAGTCGGTGCGGATGAGCGTCAGCGGGCGCCGCAGCGTGACCTCGGGCGCGGGCATCGACATCGCACGCGCGAACGATCGCGACAGGGTCGGTTGCAGGGCATTGAGGACGTGGTACATCCAGCTTTGCTTGATGCCGAGGCCGGCGGCCTTGCCCCAGGCTTCCGCCTGCTGGAGCCCCTCGCCGCTGGCCCGGGCATGGATGTACTCGAACCAGCCCGGGGTCGTGGGATGTCCGCCGCTGCGCTGGCCGATCATCAGGATCTGGCCGTCGGGCGCGCGCAGCCTGGCGCACAGGTGCCACCAGGCCGCGAGCCAGTCGAGAGCGCTGGGGTTGTCGGGGAACGCCTGTTCGCTCCAGGCGGCGACGGCAAGGTTGCTCAGCACGTGCCACGGTCCGTAGATGCGGCTGCCGAATTCCGTGCCCATGAAGGCGTCGCGGCTCGCCGCGTAGTAGTCGACCCATTCGGCGACGATCCGGCGGGCTTCCGGAGTGGCGAGGGTACCCGGCCGCACCTGGTACAGCGCGACGGCGCACCCCAGCGGCTTCCAGTTGCCCGACCTGTAGTTGGTCAGGTCGGCGGCCAGACCGGAGGCGTAGCCCTTCCAGGTCGCGGTGCGCGGCGGCCGCCCCTGCACGGCATCCTGCAGCTCGAGCGCCATGTCCAGCTCCGGTCTGACCTGACCCATACCAGCCTCCTTCCGGCCGTTTGCCGTGCGCTCGGATGCTATGAAAGAACTTGCCGCCAGCCAAATGGATCGGCCGGCTGGCAGCCGCTATAGTGCGCAGGTGCTTCATCGCCATCCTGCCGCCGGTTCGCCCCTGCCAGGCCGCTCGGGCGGATTGCCGTGAGACCCGGGGCCGCGGCGGCGGCGCCGCAGGAGCCTGCCGGCGCCGCGACGGACCTCGAGCCGCCGGCGGCGCCGGCCAGGCGGCGGCCGGCGCGGGCCAGGGCGACCGCGTGGACGACGCTCGTGCTGGCCGCCGGCCTGCTGGCGGTGCGTTTCGCGGCGCTCTACGATCCGCACGCCCTGCCGTCGCTGCGCCGGACGGGGGGTGCGGAAGCCGCTCCGCAGGCCGCCACCACCACCACCAGCGCGACCCTCGAGGCGCCGCGGTTGCGGCGGTCCCTGGTTCTCGCTGCCGCCTTCGTCGCGGTCACCGTCGCCTCTTTCGTGGCAGTGGGCGGCGATTACCTGGCTTTTTTCGGGCCGCGGTTCCTGATGCCGGCATTCCCCTTCCTGCTGCTGCTGGCGAGCGCCGGCCTGGGCAACCTGTGCCGCTGGGCGGGCGGGCGGCCTGGTGGGCGCGCGGCCACGGGTTCAGGTCGCCGGCGACGCGTCCGCCGGCTCGCGCCGGCGGCCGCCGGGGCGCTGCTGCTGCTCGCCAATGCCCTGTGGCTCGCCTGGCCGGCGCGCAGCTTCGACGGCGCGGGGCTCGCCGAGCTGATGGCGGGCCGGGAGGAGCTGGGGCGCTATCTCGGCGCCGCGACGCCGCCGAACGCCGTGATGGCCGACGGCAGCGCGGGCATCGTGCCCTACCTGGCGCGCCGCGCGAACATCGACATGTTCGGCCTGGCCGACCTGCACATCGGCCACATGACGCCGCTGCCGATCGGCCCCAAGAACGTGGCGCACGAGAAGTACGATCCGCGCTACGTGCTGCGCCGGCGCCCCGACCTGCTGATCACCTACCTGGACCGCTTCGGCACGCCGAAGACGGCAGGCCTGCCCCGGGTCAAGGACTGGGTATGGGCGTGTTACCGTCCCCTGGTCCTGCTCCGCTCGCATCCCGGCCCCGACGGGCGCCGGCTCCTGCCGTCCCGCGTCTTCACCGCCGAGCTGTTCGATGCCGGCTACGCCACCACCGTCCTCGAGCGGCGGCACGGCGAAGACGCCGCCCACTGCGCCGCCTATGAGGCCAACTGACCCGCGGCCCTGGCGGCGGCTCGGGCTGCGGTCCTGGCAAGGGTCCTGGTGGCGGTCGCGGTGCCGGCGGCCCTGGCCGCGGTCCTGGCAAGGGTCCTGGGCGCGGTCCTGGCGGCCGCTCGGCTGGCTGGGCTGGCTCGGCATCGCGGCGGCCTTCACGGCGCGCTTCGCGGGGCGGGCCGGCGACGACGTCTACATCACCTACCGCTACGCCTACAACCTGGCCCACGGCCGCGGGTTGGTGTTCAATCCTGGCGAGCGGGTGTTCGGCATCAGCGATCCGGGAGTGGCGATGCTCCTGGCAGGTCTCAACCGCGCCACCGGCATCGCGATCCCGACCCTCGGCACCGGCGTGACCGCGGCGGCGCTGCTGGCGATCGCCGGGCTGCTGCTGGCCGCGAGCCGTGCCGGCGGCAGGGAGACCGAAGGCTGGCTGGGCGGCACGCTGCTGCTCGCCTCGGCCTACGTCTGGCTGGGGCAGGGAGCGGGGCCGTTGCCGGCGCTGGCGCTGCTGCTCGCGGCGGCCAGGGCCGCCGGCGCGCGCCGGCCTTGGCTGGCGGGGATCGTGGCCGGGCTCGCCTTCTGCTGCCGCCCCGACGCCGCGCTGGGCGCGGCGTTGCTGGCGCTGCTCCTGGCGGCCGAATCACTGCCGCAGGAGCAGGAGCCGGCCGCCGGCGAGGCCCGCTCGCGCCGGCTCGCTGCACAGGGGGAGGCCACCGCCGAAAACGAGCCGCGCCGGCTGGCCGCGCGGGGCGGCGCCACCGCCGAAAACGAGCCGTGCCGGCTGGCCGCGCGGGGCGGCGCCACCGCCGAAAACGAGCCGCGCCGGCTGGCCGCGCCGCGCTCGGCGCCGTCCGCGACCGGTGCCTCGCACCGTGCGGCGCGCCTGGTCCGGCCGCTCGTCTTCGCCGCCGCGTTCGCCGCGGTCGCGGCACTGGCCCTGGCCGCGGCGTGGGCCTACTTCGGCACGCCGCTGCCGGGCACCCTGGAGGCCAAGCGCCGCTTCGCCGCCCTGGCGCCGCGGGATTTCACCGGCCTCGCCTTCTGGCGCCCGGCGCTTCGGTACTTCTGCGCCTTCGCGGGGCCCGGCGGCTCGGCGCTCCTCATCCTGGGAGCCGCCGGCCAGGCGCCGCTGTTCGCGCGGGCGGGCCGGCCGGGCCGGCTGCTCGTCCTGTACTCCCTGGCGCTGGTCGCTTTCTACACGGCCGCCGCGGTCCCGTTCTTCATCTGGTACACCATCCCGACCGCCATCGCCGTCCTGTGCGGCGCACCCTTCCTGGTGGGAGAGCTCCTCCGCCGCGCCCGCGGCGGCGCCGCGCGCACGGCCGGGGCGCCGCGAGCGGCGGGGCAGGCGGCGGCCCTGGCGCTCGCGGGCATCGGCGCCGCCGTCTGGCTGTCCGCCCTGGCCGCCGGCGGCCGCTGGTGGCGGCATGGAGACACCGGCGACTGGCGCCTGTTCGCCTACAGCCGGGCGGGCGAGTGGATTCACGATCACACCGCGCCCGGCGCCGATGTCGCGGCTGACGAGGTCGGCATCCTGGGCTACCACAGCGACCGCCCCATCCTCGACCTGATCGGCCTGGTCACCCCGCGCGCCCGACCCTTCGCGGCGGTCGGCGACCCGCTGGGCGCCTTCCTTGCCAAGCCCACGGAGCTGGTGCTCTTCCACACCTACGACCGTCGCGGCGGCACGCGTCCGATCCTCTTCCGGCCCTGGTTCGCCGGCGCCTACCGCTTGGCGGCGGCCATCCCTGACCCCGCGGCCGGGGCTGAAACCCGCATCTACCAGCGCCGCGACGGCGCCGCGATCCCGCCGCCGCGCCCGCCCTGGCCACGGGTCTCGCACCGGTGAGGCGAGAGGGCACTCCGCGCCGTTTCAGCGTGTGGCTTTGGCGACGGCGAGGACCGTGTTGCCGTCCACCGACGGCAGCGTGCTGGTGAAGCAGGGCCAGGTGAAGCCGGGTTTTACTAGGCCTTCGGCGTAGACGTCCAGGCCGCCCGTCGCATAGGAAGTGGTCCAGGAGCCGTCGTTGGCAATCGTGGTGAGAGGCTGGGTTTCGTAAGGCTTACAGATGTAGGTCGTGCCGGCATATTGGAGCACGGTGATGAAGAGCGCGACACGATAGTCATCCGCGGTACAGGGGGTGACCACGAAGACGACGTTGCCCTTCACTTGAGCGGAGGAGAGCAAGGGTGGGACATAGGTGAAGGCCAGGGCTGGGGGCTTCGTGGTTTGACATGCCTGCGGCGGCGGTGCAGGTTCGGTGGGTCCATTGCAGCGGCGCCGCGGAGCACCTGCCTATGGCTCTATTCGCACATTCGTATTTGTCTTGTCATTATCGCTCGGCTAGGATTCGAGTTGCCGAACCCGTATGGAAAACCGGAAAACCTCCACCCTGAAGGAACCTTGACGATGCGCTCTTTGCCCACCAGACGCTTCCGGTCTCCCATTTTCCGGCTCGCTGCTGTCATGCTGGTCGTGCTGGGCCGGAGCAGCCTCGCCTACTGTGACGAGATTCACAAAGCGGTGCAGCGCGGCGACTTGGAACAGGTCGCGGCGTTGCTCAAAGACAACCCAGATTTGGTTTTCAGCAAGACCAGCACAGGCCAGACCCCATTGCATGAGGCCGCGGCTACTGGCAACACGGACATGGCGAAGCTTCTGCTGGCCAACAAAGCCAGGGTCGATACCAAAGACGGGGCCGGTTGGAATCCGTTGCATCTGGCGGCCGTTAGTGGCCATAAGGAGGTGGCGGAATTGTTCCTGGCCAGCGGGGCCGATGTCAATGCCAAGGGAGGCAAGGACGGGTTAGAGCCATTGCACTTGGCGGCGGCCAAGGGCTACAAGGAAGTGACGGAATTGTTGCTGGCCAACGGGGCCGACGTCAATGCGAAAACCAACGACGGCCGTACGCCAATGCACTTGGCGGCGAGGAAGGGCTACAAGAACGTGGCGGAATTGCTGCGCCAGCATGGGGGCTAGCGTTTTGTCGCCAGCGGCCAGGCTCCCGCCGGTGATTCCAGTAACAAGACGGACCTGGGCGCAGCGAGCCGATCGTCTACCAGTACTGCAGGACAGTCGAGCGCAGAGGAGACCGGGACGCAGACCAAGGACGCAACCTTGTGCCTCAGCGTCGACCCGGCCAGGATTCGACTGATCGTGGACCCCGAGATTATAATCAAGGGATGCACGGCCGCGACTCAGTCACGCCAAGAGACCACGGCGAACCGCGCACTCTTCTACAACAATCGCGGCATGGCCTATCAGCGAAAGGGCGACTTCGACCAGGCGATAGCCGATTACACCCAGGCGATCACGCTCAAGCCAGACTTCAGCGATGGCTATGCCAATCGCGGTAACGCAGAAATTGTCAAGGCGAGTCGTGGTGACGCCGATGGCCTCTACGACAGGGCGATGGCCGATGAAAACAAGGCGCTCGCCCTCAAACCCGATAGCGCGCTCGCCTACTGCTTTCGCGCCGGTGCTTACCAGGGGAAGAGACGGCTTGATCAGGCTATCGTCGACGACAACAAGGCGATCCTGCTCAAGCCCGATTTCGCTGAGGCCTACAACAATCGGTGCTCCGATAATCTTCAAAAGAATCGTGTCGACCAGGCGATCGCCGATTGCGATCATGCAATCGCTCTCGATTCCGCGTTAACCGAGGCCTATGTCAATCGGGGCACTGCGCAAAA
>DATKFK010000986.1:0-3344 GCA_035544375.1 Thermoanaerobaculia bacterium | reverse complement strand
CCGGGCGTGCAGGGCGACACGCTGCCGCCCCCCGGGAACCCCGGGCAGTCCGGGGACAAAATCGCCAGGGACGCCGGCCTTTCCGGGCCGGCGGCCCAGCCGGGCCTGCCGTCCAGGCCCGGTGCCAGCTGCGACAGGGCCCACAGCGAGACCAGCGACAGCAGGATGCGCGTGTGCTTGGGCATGACAGCCTCCTCTCGACCATCGAGCGGCGCCGGCTCAGGCCGGCGCCGGGCCGGCAGGCGCTCAGCTCGGGAGCTCGGCGCGGATCTCCGGATCCGTGGAAGCCCCCACGTCGAACTGGCGCCGTTCGGGCTTCGCCGCCAGGAAGCGCCCGAGCAGCGCGCTGACCTGGTCGAAGCCGTGAGCGTTGAAATGGTCGGCGGCCTCCTGGGAACGCCAGAAGCTGATCGCCGTGACGTGATTCGGATCGTCGATCGACAGCAGCACGATCTCGTCGACGAACCCCGGGGCGGGCCGGATGACGTCGGGGATCGCCCGGTCGCGGATCAGCTCGACCACCGCCGTCGCCTGCCCTGGCTGGCACTCGAGCTCGATGATGTGGGCGAACGGCCGCGCACCCGCCGTCCCGGCAGGGAGAGGCGGCAGCGACGAGGCCAGGTCCATGGCCTGCCGCGCCGTCGCCTGCAGCAGGCGCCCGCCCAGCGCGACCACGCGCATCGGGTTGAACATGAAGCCCGCCATCCCGCGCAGCATCCTGGCCGGATCGGTCAACATGCCGGCCAGCTCGCCGAGCATCTCGGAGGCCGCCGCGGGCAGCGCCGCCGCGTCCCGGCGGCTTGCCCCGGACATCCGGTCGGCGGTGCGCTCGGCGAGCGCCATGATGGTGACCATCGGGTTGGCCCCCAGCGCCGTCGGGCAGGCGCTGGCGTCGCCGATCCACACTCCCGCGACGTCGTGCAGCTCGCCGTTGGTGTCGGCGACGCAGACGGCGGGATCGCTGCCCATCGCGCAGGTCGAGAGCTGGTGGGCGCTGATCATCGGCTGCGCTCCGCCCAGCAGCGGCTGCCGCAGGATGGTCGCGATGAAGCCCGCGAGGCTCTGGCCGCGCTTCCAGGCGAGCTGGCGGTTGGACAGGCTGAAGAGGATCTCCCGCGCGCCCGCCGCCTCGTGGATGCGCACGGCCTCGACGGCAGCCCGCCGGAAGTTCTGCTGGTCGACCGGATCGTCGAGCGCGTAGTTTGCCACCGAGTTGCCGGCCTGGTCGATCGTGACCTTGCCGCAGCTCTTGTCCCGCAGGAACCAGATGAAGGTGCTGACGTGCGGGACCTTGGTCATCACCTCCTTGTGCTGCCGGCCGCCGCTCCAGGGGATCACCGAGGCCACGAATCCCGGCCCGAAGGCCGGGATCTCCATGTAGAAGCCGTAGCCGTCGCCGCTGACGTCGACGAACTGCTCGCAGTTGGCGGTCATCGGCGAGCCCCACCAGCCGTGCTGAGGCTCCGCGTAGACGCCATAGACCGCGCCGCCGGGCTGCACGTGCAGGCACTGCCCGACGGCCGGGCCGCCGATGCCGCTGCGCAGCAGCAGCGCCGGCGACTCGAGCGCGCCGCAGGCCACCACCACCTGCGGCGCGCGCACGCTCACCTGGGCCTTCCGGCCCTGCGGGTCGGCATAGGTGGCCTCGACGCCGGCAGCCCTGCCGGAGGCGGTCACGATGCGGTCGGCACGGCAGTAGACCAGGATCCGCGCGCCGTTGCGGTAGGCGTCGCGCAGGAAGGTCCGCCGCGCCGTCTGCTTGGCGCCGGTCTGGTCGCCGAAGCCGGTGTAGCCGGCGAGCAGCGGCTGGAAGCACTGCGGGTTCCAGTTGACGTGGCACTGCGTGCTCCGGTACCCGAGCTTCTGGCAGCCCTCGAACATCCGCAGGTTCTGCGAGTTCATGAAGGCGGTCTGGGTCGAGGCCATGATCCGCGTCTCGACCGTGTCCATGTAGGCGTCGAACGCCGGCGAATCGACCCCGTCGAGGCCGAACCGCTGCACCCAGTCCTGGCGCACCAGGTCGGGGGTGCGGACGCAGTTCATCCAGTTGATCTCGGTGCCGCCGCCCAGGGTGCCGCCGGCGAGCAGCAGGACGTTGCCGTCAGCGGTGGGAGTGGCCCCGCCGCGGTACCACAGATGCTTGTAGCCCCACAGCTCGAGCTGGTGGAAATCGGAGGCGGTGAAGTAGCCTCCCGCCTCGAGCACCACCACGCGGCGCCCCTGCTCCGCCATCCGCGACGCGATCACCGCGCCGCCGGCGCCGGAGCCGACGACGCAGACGTCGGCCTCGAGCACCAGCCGCTCGCCGTCCGGCACCACCGGCTGGATGTTCCGCGGCCGGTCGTGGGGCACCGTCACCGGCCCGGGGTAGCCCAGCACCTCCCAGTTGGGGTTCTGCCCCGCGGCGGGCGAGCCGTAGGTGACCGCGTTCTGGTTGGCCGGCGGCGGGCTCTCGGGCAGGCCGTAGTTGAGCAGCATGGTCCGCTTCTGGAAGTAATTCACGCCCGCCGCCGCCGGCGGCGACGACGCGGCGACCTGGCGGACGATCTTTTCGCGTTGCGGCTGGGAGGAAGCCTCGACGATGCCCGCCGCGGCCAGGAGGTCCAGCACCTGCGTCAGCCCGCCGCGCAGCGGCTCCGGGAGGTTCTCGATCTCGCCGGCCAGCACGGCCGGGACGCCCATGTCCGAAGCGCTGCGCGCCCAGAAGCCGGTCGGATCGTCCGGCTCCCGCAGCGACGGCACGAAGGTGTCGCACAGCGCCCGCAAGGCCGCGAGCTGTGCTCCGTTCAGGGCGGCAGCCATCGTCGAGTTTCCAGGCGGCATGGTCCCGCGCGTGCCGGCGCCGCGCGGCGGCGCACCGCGGCCGCCGGCGGCCGCGGCCGGTTACTTGGGCGGCAGGTCCTTCGCGAGCACCACCTTGAAATAGGTGCCCACCAGCGCCTGGAACCCCTTGCGCAGGATCGCGACCTGCTCGACGAAGTTCGCCGGCCAGACGTCGAAGTAGGCGCTGCCGACGTAGACCGAAACGCCCTTGGCGTCCTCGAACCTGCCGGTGCCCTGGGAGACGACCCCGATGCTGCCCACCCAGAACTGCGCGCCGCCGTTGGCGGTCGAGGCGATCTTGGGCAGCGAGGGCCCCACCGTGGTCAGCCTGCTGCCGTCGGGGAACCAGTAGGACTGCTTGGAGTAACCGTTGCCGGTGGTGTTCTTGGGGTCGACCGGCGGCCCGTCCCAGGGCGGCAGCTGTTCGGGCGGGAACAGGGTGGTCTGGGGAAACGTCGCGGGATCGACCGGGAAGGTCGTCTCCACCTTGCTGCCCTCGATGACCCGGTGCTGCAGGTCGG
>DATKFK010000985.1:0-4949 GCA_035544375.1 Thermoanaerobaculia bacterium | reverse complement strand
AGGAGGGGGTGCGGTCCCGACCGGCGGTGGCGGGGGCGGCGCCGGCGCGACCGGCGGCGCCGACGGCACGACGACGCCGGCATGGGTTCCGCCCAGGCCGGCCGTGCCGCCGATCATCCGCGCGACCTGCGCGGCCTGCGGGTTGCGCTCGACCGCCGCCGACAGGAACCGCACGGCGATGCCGGTGCCGGCCGCCTCCTTGAGCTTCAGGGCGGCATCGGTGATGAACGCGAGGTTGGTGCTGTCGATGGCGAGCGCCCGCTCGTAGACCTGCGCCGCCTCTTGCGGATGACCGTGAGCGATCATCAGCTCGGCGATGATGCGATATTCGCCCATCGCCTTTTCGATCAGCTGCTGCTGCTGGTAAAGCTCGGCCAGCTTGACGTGATAGGTCGGATTGTTGGGCTCGAGCTCCGCCATCTTCTGGTAGATGGCGATGGTCGAAGTCGCGTTCTCGTGCTTCTGGTAGTAGTCCGCCAGCACCTGGTATTGAGTGCGCGCCTCGGTGACCAGGCCCTGGCGGTGATAGAGCTCGGCGAGGTTCTCGTAGACGTCGAGCCGCGTCGGGTCGAGCTTGATGATCTTCTTGTAGATGGCGATGGCTTTGACGAAGAAGCCCTCGCCGGCGTATTGCTCGGCGATCTGGTTGAAGAAATCGACGGCCTCGTCGATGCGCTGGATGCGAGCGTACAGGTCGCCGACGCGGTTCAGCGTGTTGATGTCGTTGGGGTTCTCCTCGAGCAGCTTGCGGTACTCGCGGATGGCCGGCTCGATCTTGCCCCGCGCCACGTACTTCTCGGCGGTCTGCACGACCTGCTCGCGCTTGACCGCCATCAGTCCTCCCCCCCCCCGGCCGCCGGCGCGCGGCGGGGGGCGCGGCGGGGGACGACCGGCTGGAAGGTGAGGCGGTGCTCGGGGCACGGGCCGTGGACGGCCAGCGCCGCCAGGTGCTCGGGCACGCCGTAACCCTTGTGCGCGGCAAAACCGTAGTGCGGATACCGGCGCCCGAGCTCGACCATCAGGCGGTCACGCTCCACCTTGGCGATGATGGAAGCACAGGCTACAGCGTAGCTGATGACGTCGCCGCGCACCACCGGCAGGCAGGGAAACCCGAGCCCCGGCAGCGCCACCGCATCCACCACCGCACAGTCCGGCGGCGGCGTCAGGCCGGCCAGCGCCTGCCGCATGGCCAGGCGAGAGGCTTCGAGGATGTTGACGCGGTCGATCACCTGGGGCGACACGCTCGCCACCGCAAGGCCCAGGCAGCGCTCGCGGATGGCGACCGCCAGCCGCTCCCGGTCGGCCGCCGGCAGGCACTTGCTGTCGTCGACGCCGGGGAGCAGGCAGCGGAAGTCCAGGACCACCGCCGCGGCCACCACCGGCCCGGCGAGCGCGCCGCGGCCGGCCTCGTCGGTGCCGGCGACGCGCACGAAGCCGCAATGCGCCAGCTGCTCTTCGAGCGCTCGCAGCAGGCGCAGGCGGTAAGCCTCGGCGAAGAGCTCGTGGATGCGGACCGGGGACGGCCCGGGCACCGGCGCCGCGGCGTTGGCCGCAGGCCGCTCCGCGCCGGCCGCAGCCATGGCAGGCCGGTCGATGGCCGCGGGCGGCGGCGCCGCGGCCGCACCTCCGCTCACCGCGCCGCCCATCGCACGATACGGTCGCCCGGGACGCACGGCCTTCGGCGGGTGGCCCGAGCTGGACTAGGCGGTTGGCTCGCCGCCGGCGCCGGCGTCGCGCGGGCCGGAGGCCGCTCGCGGCGCCACCTCGTCGCGCCGCTCTTCGATGCGGGCCGCCTTGCCGCGCAGCGCACGCAGGTAGTAGAGCTTGGCGCGCCGCACCTTGCCGCGCCGGACCACCTCGATACGGTTGAGCGAGGGCGAATGCAGGGGGAAGATCCGCTCGACGCCGATGCCGCCCGAGATCTTGCGCACGGTGAAGGTCTCGCGGGTGCCGCCGCCGCGCCTGCCGATCACCACGCCCTGGAAGACCTGGATGCGCTCCTTGTCGCCCTCGACGACGCGCACGTGCACCCGCACCGTATCGCCGGCGCGGAACTCGGGCTGCTCTTTGTGAATGTAAACGCTTTCGACCTGCTGTAGCTGATTCATCACATCACCTCGCCATTCAGACCTGATCGTCTCCAGAGGGGACGCCCCTCCCCTTCGCCCTTCGCCCTTCGCCTCGGCCAACAGTTCCGCCAACTGCCTCCGGTGCCGGTCATTATCGGCCAACTCCTCGGGCTCGCGCAAGCGCTGCCAGCAGGTCGGGCCGCTTCTCGCGCGTCGCCAGCTCCGCCTGCTCGCGGCGCCAGCGGCGGATGGCGGCGTGGTCGCCGGAGAGCAGCACCTCCGGCACCGCCAGGCCCTCGACCACCGGCGGCCGGGTGTAGTGCGGGTGGTCCAGCAGGCCGTCGCGGAAGCTGTCCTGCGCCACCGACTCCGCGAGCCCCACCACCCCGGGCACCTGCCGCGACAGCGCCTCGATCAGCACCATGGCCGGCAGCTCGCCGCCCGACAGCACGTAATCGCCGATCGAGACCTCCTCGTCCACCACCGTCTGCCGCACCCGCTCGTCGATCCCCTCGTAGCGGCCGCAGAGCAGGATCAGGCGCGCCCGGACGGCCATCTCCCGCACCTTGGCCTCGTCGAGCCGGGCGCCCTGGGGCGACAGCAGCACCCGCCAGGGCCGGTCCCCTGCCGGGGTGCCCGGGCCCGCGCCGGCATCCGCGTCCGCGTCCGCGGACAGCGCCCGCACCGCCCGGATCCACGGCGGCGCCATCATCACCATGCCGCCGCCGCCGCCGTAAGGCTCGTCGTCGACGCTGCGGTGGCGGTCCAGGGCGAAGTCCCGCAGGTCCCGCACCTCGACGTCGAGCAGCCCCCTGGCCATCCCCCGCCCCACCAGGCTGGTGGCCAGGAACGGCCCGAACATCTCGGGGAAGATGGTCAGGACCTGGATGCGCATGCCTCGATCAGCCCCGGCGGCAGCTCGAGCTCGATCCTGGCGCCGGCGATATCGATGCTGCGCAGGAAGCGCGCCACGAACGGCACCGGCACCTCGCGGCGGCCGTCCGACACCACCAGCATCAGCCCGCCGCCGTCTTCCACGACCTCGACGACCTCGCCCAGGTCCTCGCCGCCATCGCGGCACCGGCACCCGAGCAGCTCGTAGCGGTAGTACGTCCCCGGCGGCGCCGGCGGCACCAGCGACCGCTCGATCTCCAGCCACCCGCCGCGCAGCGCCACCGCCGCCTCGCGGTCGGCGACACCGGCAAACCGCACCAGCGCCGTGGCCTGGCGGGAGCGGCGGGGGGCATGGGGCCCCGCGGCGGCCCTCGCGGCGCGGCGCCCGGCGACCACCAGCTCGACCGGCGGCTTGCCCTCGCGCACCAGCAGCAGCGAGCTCCCCGGGGCGAACCGCCGCGGCGCGTCGGTCAGCACCTCGACCACCACCTCGCCGCGCACCCCGTGCGGGCGCAGCACCCGGCCGACCGCGACCGTCTCCGCGGGCTCGCCGCGTGCCCGTCCCGAGGCGGCATCCGGAGCGTCCGCGGCGCCGGCCGGGCTCGGAGCGCTAGTCTTCGATGATGTCGAGCTCATACCGCTCGCCACGCCGGTCACCCCGGGTCTCGAGCAGCGTGCGCATGGCTCGCGCGGTGCGTCCCTGGCGACCGATCACCTTGCCCAGGTCGTCAGGGGCCACCCGCAGCTCGAGGACCGAGCCGCGGTCCCGTCTCCCCTCTGGAGGATGGACACCGGAAACCGCCACTGCCTCCTGGTTGTCGACCAGCAGGCGCGCCAGGTCCCGGACGTCGTCGACCAGCTCAGGCACTCTTGCGCGCCTGGCCCATCAGCTTCTTGACCGTGGGCGACATCTGGGCGCCCTGGGCGAGCCAGTAACCGACGCGCTCGGCGTCGAGAGTCACCTGCGCCGGGTTGGCGGTCGGGTTGTAATGGCCCAGCTCCTCGACCGCCGAAGCGGTGGGGACGTTGCGTGAGTCCGACACCACCACGCGGTAGAAGGGACTGTGCCGAGCGCCCATGCGGCGCAGGCGGATCTTCAACATTCTCGTCGAGCCTCCAGGATCAGTCAGGCAGGCGCACCGGTAGCACGGCACGCCACAAAGACGGGAGAGTCTAGCAGATCCTGGCCCCGCGGGCCAGGGATCGCAAGGATGCACGGCATCGGACCTACTTTTTCCTGGCTTACGCTCAGGATGAGCTCGGGCATTGGTACGAGGCAATACGCAGCAACGGAGAAGCGCTGAAGCGTCGCCCACGGTTCGCGCCGGCAAAATACAATATCGCCATCTCTCGTCTCAAACTGGACGCGGATCGAGACGCCTTTCGCGCACTCGAAGCCCTTCGTCCCGACGACGATGAGATCGAAAAGATCCTGGACTGGTACGACAAGGACCCCGAACTGCTGCCGCGGATGAGAGACGCCCGTTGGGGTCGGGCCACGGTGCGCTTGATGCGAGCCATCAGGCGCAGGCGGGACTCTGGAGAGGGTCAGTGAGGCGGGTTACGGTAGCTTCTTACCGCCACCGCCGCTGATATCGTCGCTGTCGATAGTGACTATGATCTTGGCTCTTGGCGTAGTCATATTGGAGCCCTCCAAAAACAGTATAGGGCAGGTACGCTATCGCGTCAAAGACGCGGCGTCCTGCCCAGCCGCCTGGCCGGCGGCTTCAGGGCAGGAAGCGTCCGGCAAGGAGGAAGGCTCCTCCACGCTCGGCGGATGGACGGCGGCAGCAGCCTGAGCGCTGGCCGCCGGCTACATCCCGCCCATGGCCCGGCGCAGCCACTTGCCCTGGACGCCTTTGAACATCTTCTGCATGCCGCGGTACTGCTTGATCAGGCGGTTGATCTCCTGCACCGAGGTCCCTGATCCCATGGCGATGCGGCGCTTGCGGCTGCCGTTGAGGACGTCGGGGCGGCGGCGCTCGT
>DATKFK010000984.1:0-8560 GCA_035544375.1 Thermoanaerobaculia bacterium | reverse complement strand
TGCCGCTGAACCTTTCGGCGCGCCTCATCGACGACGCCTATATCGGCAGCCGCGGCCTGCGCTGGCTGCAAGCGCTGGGGCGCCGGCCGCCGGGAACGCCCCTCGCCGGCGCCCAGGCGGGGCTCGACTCCGTGACGGCAGCGCTGCAGCAGCAGTACCCGCGCACCAACCGCGGCATCGGCGCCCGCCTGGTCCCGCTGCAGCAGGCATGGGTCGGGAACCTGCGGCAGAGCTTGTGGCTGCTCTTCGCCGGAGCCGCGCTGGTGCTGCTCATGTCGTGCGCCAACGTCGCCAGCCTGCTGCTCACCCAGGCCATGGAGCGGCGCCAGGAGCTCTCGCTGCGCATCGCGCTCGGCGCCAGCCGGCCGCGGCTGCTGCGCCAGCTCTTGACCGAGAGCCTGCTGCTGTCCTTGCTCGGCGGTGCCGGCGGCCTGCTCTTCGCGCTGATCACGACGCGCCTGCTCGACTGGGTGCAAGCCGCCGGCGTGCGCAGCTTCGTCCATGCCGGACTGAATGCGCGCGTGGCCGGCTTCGCTCTTGGCGTCGCCCTGCTGTGCGGCGCCGGCTTCGGCCTGGCCCCCCTGTGGGTCGCCTGGCGCACCGACGTCGCCGGCGTGCTCAAGGAAGGCACGCGGGGCTCTCCCCGCAGGCGCTTGCAGAGCGTCCTGGTGGCCGGCGAGGTGGCCCTGGCGCTGGCGCTGCTGGTTGCGACCGGCCTGACCGTGCGCGGTTTCCAGCGGCTGCAGGCCACCAGCCTCGGCTACCGCACCGACATCCTGACCCTGCGCCTGGACATCGGCGACCAGCGCTATGCCGACGAGCACGCCGTCCTCGGGCTGCTGCGCCGGCTCGACGAGAGCATCGGCGCGCAGCCCGGCGTGCAGGCGGTCGGTCTCGAGGGTCCCGGCCTGCCCACCGTGAGCTCGGACGAGAAAGGCTTTACCGTGGAGAACCGCGACCCGTCCGAGGACATGGCCTTCAGCCTCTTCGTCCATCACGTCAGCCCCGGCTACTTCGCGGCCCTTGGCGTGCCGCTGCTCGAGGGCCGCCTGTTCACGGCGGGCGACGATCAACACGTGGAGCCCTGGTCCGTGGTGGTCGACACGGCCACGGCGCGGCGGCTCTGGCCGGGGCAGAGCCCCCTGGGCAAGCTGGTGAAGATCGGGCGCCGGGACCTCCCGTTCCCCTGGTTCAGGGTCATCGGGGTGGTCGGCAACGCGCGTCACCTGGGACTGGCGACCGACCGGGACCAGTGGCGCCAGGAGCCCCGCGACATCTATTTCGCCGCCTTGCAGTTTCCGCCCAAGTGGCCGCCGCAGGTGAACATCCTGGCGCGCCCCGCCCGCGGCACCGACGCCGCGGCGCTGCTCGAGCCGGTGCGCCGCGCGGTCGCGGCCGTCGATCACGATCTCGTGGTCTACGAGGCCGCCACGCTCGCTGCACGGCTCGAGCGGCAGACCGCGCGGCCCCGTCTGCTGGTCCGGCTCATGGCCCTCTTCTCGCTGCTGGCGCTGGTGCTGGCGGTGGTGGGGATCCACGGCATGGTTGCCAACTCGGTGACCAGCCGCACGCGCGAGATCGGCATCCGCATCGCGCTGGGAGCCGACCGCGGCGCGGTCATCGGCTGGATCGTGAGGCGCGCCGCGCTGCTCGCCCTGGCGGGGGCCGCTGCCGGGTTCGCCGCGGCGGCGATCCTCTCGCGGCTTTTGGTGCACCACCTCTACGGCCTCCCGGCCATCGACCTGCCCGCTTTTCTTGGCGCCTCGCTGCTGCTGCTCGGGATCGCCGTGCTGACCAGCTGGCTCGCGGCGCACCGGGCGTCGCGGATCGAGCCGGCGACGGCGCTGCGCGTCGAGTGACGAAGCCCTCCTGTCAAACCTTTCGCCAAGATCGAGGAACGCTCATGAATCCGCACATCCGGTGGTTGGTCGCTGGGCCCGCTTTGCTCTGCATCTTCCTCATCCTCCACGCCGCGGGCGGCCGCGGGCAGGCGGCCGGCGCGGACGCGCCGGAGGTCCCCAGGGTATGGGACCAGGAGGCCCTCCGCGCGCAGGAGGTGCCGCTGACCCGTCCCGAGGACTCGGCTCGCTACTTCGTCGATGCAGACCTCTACTATCGCATCCCGGTGCGCCCCATCTTGAAGAGCTACCCCGTCTATCTCCCGTCACGGGAGCCGGCGGGCTACCTCAAGCGGCTCGAGCAGCAGCAGCCCGAGGTGGCGTTCGACCCCGCCAAGCTCAAGACGCGGCAGGACTGGATCCGCGCCGGCGAGCTGGTGTTCGAGGCGCCCATCTTCTACGAGGGGCAGGAAGGGATCGCCCGGCTCCACGACGCCAAGCGGTACGCGGCGGCCGGCGTGCCGGTGGCCAAGGACGGCACCGTGCCCTTCAACCGCTACTTCGTCAAGGAGAAAGGCACGGTCCTGGTCGGTCAGTTCTCCTGCAGCATGTGCCACACCCGCGTGATGCCCGATGGCTCGGTGATCAAGGGGGCGCAGGGCAACTTCCCGCTGGAGCGCCTGGACGCTTACGACCGCGAGGCCGAGGCCGCCAAGCAGACCGACGCGCGGCAGTTCCTCGACGGCCTGCATGAGTTCGCGCGGAATGCCTTCGGTGCGCCGTGGCTGGCGCAGGACCCCTACGCACGCTACGCCAAGCTCTCCTTCCCCGAGATCCAGGCCCTGTGGCGGGCGATCCCGCCCGGGGTGCAGGCCCGTTTCGCCACCAGCGTGTGGAACCCGGTGCAGGTGCCAGACCTCATCGGCGTCAAGGACCGCAAGTACCTCGATCACACCGGCCTCAGCCGCCACCGCTCGATCGGCGACCTGATGCGCTATGCGGTGATCAACCAGGGCGGCTTCCTGTTTGCCCAGCACGACAACTTCAAGTTCAACGAGAGCCTGCCGCCACCCGAGAAGATGCTGCGCTACAGCGACGAGCAGGTTTACGCCTTGGCGCTCTTCCTGTACGCGCTGCAGCCGCCCGACAACCCCCACCGGCTCGACGCCCAAGCCGAGCGCGGCAGGGTCCTCTTCCAGAACCTGGGCTGCGGGCGCTGCCACACCGAGCCGCTCTACACCAACAACAAGCTGACGCCGGTGGACGGCTTCACCGTGCCGCCCGATCATCCGGACCGCGACAACGCCATCGCGTTCTCGCTGGGCACGGACCCCGGCCTGGCGCTCGCCACCCGCCGCGGCACCGGCTTCTACAAGGTCCCGTCCCTCAAGGGCCTCTGGTACCGGGGACCGTTGCAGCACAGCGGGCAGTTGGCGACGCTCGAGGAGTGGTTCGATCCGCGCCGCCTCAGGGACGACTTCGTGTCGCAGGGCGGCTTCCGGCTTCCCGGAGCCTCGTCGGGAGCCGTCCGCGGCCACAAGATGGGACTCCGGATCAGCCCCCAGGAGCGGCGTGACCTGATCGCTTTCCTACGGACTCTCTGATCGGCCGCCGCGGCCGGCCGCGCCCGGAGCGCCGAGGCCGCCGTCTGCGCGCGCGTCAGCGCCGGCCAGCAGCGCGTCGGCTTCCTCGTCCGACAGCCCGGCGAGCTCGGCGATCAGCGCGGCCTGCTCGTCGCCGCCGGCCTGCCGCGCCAGGTCCTCGACGATCGCCACGGCCTGAAGCGCGATGGTGGGCGATTCGAGCACCGCGCGCAGCGGGAGATGGACTCCGTACTGCCGCTGCACCTTGGCGGTGACCCGCATCGCCAGCAAAGAGTGGCCTCCGAGGTCCAGGAAGGGGTCGTGGATCCCCGGCCGCTCGACGCCCAGCACCTCTTGCCAGATCGCCGCCAGCGTCTCCTCGAGCTGATTGCGCGGCGGCGCGTAGGCCTGCCTGAGGCCCGCGCGGCCGGCGGCCGGAGGCGTCGCTGCCAGCTCCTGCTCGGCCGTGCCCGGCCGGCGGGCCCAGGCGATGAGCGACGGCAGGTGGCGGGTCGAGACGGCGAGCCGCGGCAGCGGCCGGCAGAGGATGCGGCGGCAGATCTCGACCCCCTCGGCCTCGGCGATGGCATACTGCAACTGGTGCTCGCGCAGCAGGCGGACCGTGGCAGGCGCTTCGCCCTCGACCGCCATGCCGACGTCCTTCCAGGTGTCCCAGTTCACGGCGACGACCGGCGGCCCGCCGGCGGCGGCGCGGGCCACGGCGAAGGCGTCGAGGAAGGCGTTGGCCGCGCAGTAGTCGGCCTGCCCGACGCCGCCCAGGATCGAGCTCAACGACGAGCAGAGGAGCATGAAGTCGAGCGGCTCGCCGCGCAGCAGCTCGGCGAGGACCAGGGTGCCGGTGAGCTTGGCGGCGAAGGTCTCGCACACCTGCTCCTCGGTGCGCAGGGCCAGAAGGCCGCCGGCCGCCACGCCGGCGGCGTGGATGACGCCGTGGAGCGGGCCGAAGCGCTCCCGCACCTGCCGCAGGGCCTCGCGCATCGCGCCGGCGTCGGAGACCTCCGCGGCCAGCACCATCACCTCGCCGCCCGCTTCCTCGATGCGCCGGATCCTGCCGATGCGCCGGGCCACCCTGTCCCCGGCCCCGGCCGCCAGCAGGCGGTCCCACTCCTGCCGTGGTGGCAGGCCGGTGCGTCCCAAGAGCGCCAGCCGGGCGCCGGCCTGGCGCGCCAGCAGCTCGGCCAGGGCGAGCCCGATGCCGCCGGTGCCGCCGGTGACCAGGTAGGCGCCCCCCGGCCGCAGGCAGGTCGCCCCGCCATTGCCGTCCGCCAGCCGGATGGGCGCGAGCTCCTGCACCCACCGCCTGCGGCCACGGCAGGCCACGACCGGCTCGGCGGCCGCCGCCGCGAGCTCGCCCGCCAGCTCCGCGGCCAGCCGCGCCATCGTCTCCGCTCCGGCCCCGTCGGGCAGGACCACGTCGAGGCAGCGGCAGGATACGCCCGGAAGCTCTTGCGGGATCACCAGCGAGGGGCCGAGCAGCGTTGCTTTCTCGGGGCTCAGGGGCTCGCGGCCGGTGACATCGTGGAGCCCGTTGGCGACCACCGTGATGGCGAGGCCGCCGCCGACGCCGCGCGCCGCGAGGGCCTGGACGAGGCCGAGGAGGCTCAGGAACCCCAGCTCCTGCCGGGCCTCGGCCACCGCCGGCGCCAGGTCCCCCGGCACCTCCTCGGTGACGCTGAACAGGTGGACGATGTGGCCGGGAAGGCGGCCGTGGCCGGCGAGGTCGTCGAGCAGCGCGAGGTAGTCCGCGGCGCGGCGCGGCGCCAGCGCGTAGGCGCGGTCGCCGGTGCGCGCGAAGGACTCGCCGATCTCAACGGTCGTCACCCCTGCCCGCCGTGCCAGGATCTCTGCCAGGGCAGGGCCCAGCCCTTGCCGATCGGTGAACAGCAGCCACTCGCCGGCGCCCGGACCGGCCTGCTCCAAGCCGCCCTGGGGCGGCAGGATCGACTCCCGCCATACCGGCGCGTAGAACCACGCCGCGAGGTCGGGATGCTTGCCGCGCCAGCCGGCGGGCGCCGCGCCGGCCGCGGCGGCCTGGTCCGGCTCGATCCAGCAGCGCTGCCGCTCGAAGGGATAGCCGGGGAGCACCACCCGGCGCCCTGGCGGCCCGCCGGCGGCCGCCGGGGAGGCATCAACCTCGACGCCGGCCAGCCAGAGCCTGCCCAGCCCGCCGAGCAGGAACGCCTCGTCCGCCTGCCGGTCCCAGGCGGGCCGCAGGGTGGGGACGGCGAGGTGGCCGCGCCCACATGCGGGATGCTGCAACACGAGCGACGACAGGCTCGCCCCCGGTCCGACCTCGACGAAGGCGCGCGCCGGCTCGCGCAGCAGCTCGCCGGCGGCATCGCCGAAGCGGACGGTCCGGCAAAGGTGCCGCGTCCAGTAGGCGGGGTCGACGGCTTCCTCGGCGCGGAGCCAGGTGCCGGTGACGTTGGAGAGCAGCGGCACCGCCGGCGGCTGGCGCTCGACGCCCGCGAGCAGCCGCGCGAGGCGGCCGCGCAGGGGCTCCATCAGCGCGCAGTGGAACGCGTGCGCAACCCGCGGGCGATGGAGGGCCAGCCCTCGCGCGGCCAGCTGCCGCTCGAGCGCGGCGATCTCCGCCGGCGGGCCCGCGACCACCGAGAGATCGGGACCGTTCACCGCCGCCAGCCCGAGGCTGCCGGTCAGCAGCGGGGTGATCTCCGCCTCGCCCAGCGGCACGGCCAGCATGGCTCCCGGCGGCAGCTCCGCGATCGCCCGCGCCCGCTCGGCGACGACCCACAGCGCGTCGGCGAGGGAGAAGACGCCGGCCAGGCAGGCCGCCACGTACTCGCCGAGGCTGTAGCCGAGCAGCGAGTCGGGCGCGAGACCGCAGCGCATCAGCAGGCGGGCCAAGGCGACCTCGACCGCGAACAGCGCCGGCTGGGCGAGCGGCGTCCGGTCCAGGGCATCGTCCCGGCCGCGCTCCCCGCCGTCGCGGCCGAGCATCCGCCGCAGGCTCGGCGGCCCGGGCGCGACGCCGGCGGCGGCCGCCGCGGCCGGCGGCAGCAGCACCGGGCCGAGGTCCAGTCCCAGGGAGCGGGCGGCGTCCAGGCATCGGTCGAGCTCTTCGCGGAAGGCGGGGACCGACCGGTAAAGCCCGTGCGCCATGCCCTCGTAGTGGTCGCCGAGCCCGGAGAGCAGGAAGGTCACGGGCCGCTCGCCGGCGCTCGCCGCGGCAGGCGTCGTGACGGCGCCGGCCGGCAGCTCGGGCAGGCCGGTCCACAGCCGCTCCGGGTCGCGCGTCTCGAGGACGGCGGCGGCATCCTCGCGGCCGCGGCAGAGGACGGCGCGGCGGCAGGCGAAGGCGTGCCGCCCCGCCTCCAGCGTATGGGCGACGTCGGCAAGCTCCTGTTCCGGGTGGGCCCGCAGGTGGGCCGCCAGGCGGTCGCTCATGCGCTCGAGGGCCGGCTCGGTGCGTGCCGACAGGCGCAGCAGCCGCCAGCTCGGCGGCGACGGCGCCGGGGGCGGCGCGGCGGGAGCCTCCTCGAGCACCACGTGGACGTTGGTGCCGCCGATCCCGAACGAGCTCACCCCCGCCCGGCGCGGCCCGGCCGAGCCCCATGCAGCGAGCGCGGTATTGACGTAGAACGGACTGCCGCTCCAGTCGATGCGCGAGCTCGGCTGGGCGAAGTGCAGGCTGGGCGGAATCTGCCGGTGCGCCAGCGCCAGCACCGCTTTGATGAAGCCGGCAACTCCGGCCGCCGCGTCGAGATGGCCGAGGTTGGTCTTCACCGACCCCAGGGCGCAGCGTTCGCGCCGCGCCGCGGACCGGCGAAAGACGCGGTGCAGCGCCGCCATCTCGATCGGATCGCCAAGCGGGGTGCCCGTGCCATGGGCCTCGACGTAGCCGATGCTCTCCGGCTCGACGCCGGCCAGCGCCAGCGCCTGGGCGATGACCCGCGACTGTCCTTCGACGCTGGGCGCGGTGAAGCCGACCTTGGCCGAGCCGTCGTTGTTCATCGCCGTGCCCAGGATCACCGCCCAGATGTTGTCGCCGTCGGCCAGCGCGTCCTCGAGCCGGCGCAGCGCCACCATGCCGGCTCCGCTGCCGCCGACCGTCCCCTGCGCGCGCTCGTCGAAGGCTCGGCAATGGCCGTCGGGGGAGGCGATGCCTCCCTCTTGATAGAGGTAGCCGCACACCTGCGGCACCTTGATCGAGACGCCGCCGGCCAGGGCCATGTCGCACTGGTAGCCGAGCACGCTCTGGCAGGCGAGGTGGATGGCGGCAAGGGAGGTCGAGCAGGCCGTCTGCACGTTGACGCTCGGTCCCTGCAGGTTCAGCTTGTAGGAGATCAGGGAGACCAGGAAATCCTTCTCGCTGGCCAGCGCCACCTGGTCGTAGCCCGCCGCGGCGAGGGCGCCGGGGTTCGCCAGCAGGTTGTTGAGCAGGTAGGTCGCGCTGCTGACCCCGGCGAAGACGCCGACCGGACCCGGCGGGCGGGCGGGATCGTAGCCGGCATGCTCCATCGCCTCCCAGGCGCACTCGAGCAGCAGGCGCTTCTGCGGGTCGAGCAGCTCCGCCTCGCGCGGCGTCAGGCCGAAGAACGCCGCGTCGAAGCTCTCGATCCCCGCCAGCGCGCCATGCGCCCGCACGTACTCGGGGCGGCCCAGGGTGGCGAGGCCGACGCCGGCGGCCGCCAGCTCCTCGTCGCTGAACCACGAGATGCACTCGACGCCGTCGCGCAGGTTGGCCCAAAGGTCCTCGAGGGTTGGGGACCGCGAGAAGCGCCCCGCCATGCCGATCACCGCGACGGCGTCGGCCGGCCCGCCGGTCATCGCTCCGTCGCCTCCGCGCGCAGCGCCTGGTGCCTGGCCCGCTGGCGCCGGCGGGCCGCGAGC
The DNA here is from genome assembly GCA_035544375.1 of Thermoanaerobaculia bacterium. Taxonomy (GTDB): domain Bacteria; phylum Acidobacteriota; class Thermoanaerobaculia; order Multivoradales; family UBA5704; genus JASLEW01. The sequence continues at coordinate 264 of DATKFK010000984.1, read as the reverse complement.
TGCTGCCGCGCCCGCCGCTCCTCGTCGTCGAGCCCGGCCGCCGCCCCCCGGCCGGCCAGGTGACGGGCGAGCGACCGGATGCTGGGATAGGTGAACAGATCGACAATGGGTATCTCGAGACCGGTCGCCTCGGCAAGCCGGCCGTGCACCCTGATCATGAGCAGCGAATGGCCCCCGAGATCGAAGAAGTTGTCGTCGATGCCGAGCCGCTCGACCGCGAGCGCCTCCTGCCAGATGCCGGCGACGGTCCGCTCGAGAGCGGTG
>DATKFK010000983.1:0-7252 GCA_035544375.1 Thermoanaerobaculia bacterium | reverse complement strand
GCCGACGCCCGGAACACCCGGCGGCGCGGTCGCCATCACGAAGATCCCCATCAGCATTGTCCAAGACCTCGATCTCGCGGGTAACCGACTCCTCCTCCTCGGGAACCCGGAGTGGAGCCTGAATCCAGCACCCTCCGTGGCCTGGGTGGGTCCGCTCTCCGAGCATCCCGCGAAGGACCTGCAACCTCTGCCGCTCTATGACTCGGGCGGCGCAAAGTCGCCCGGCCTCGCAAACTGCGACGAGCTGCTTCTCGGCGCCGCGCGTTTCCTCCCGGACGGTTCGCTCTTCGTGGTTCCCGGCTTCCAGCCCGGCGCCCATCTCTTTAGCGCCACTGGCCGGCTCCTGCGCACCTGGGACACGACCTCCCTCGGGCTCGACGCCCTGGATTGCGCGCACCTATCGGCCGCAGACCATTACAGCTTCGGCCGGTCCCCCAGGGCGCGCTTCGACTACCTGAACCAGCACCGCGTCTTGGATGAGGTTCTGCCCCTGAAGGAAGGTCCCGGCCTCCTCATCCGCTCGGTCAAGGACGGCAAGGTCACCTGGGACCTCACCATCTTGCAGTCCGGCGAGCGGGTCCTGACCTATCAGGTCCCGATCGCGGGCGAGCTGCCCTATGACCGCCTGCACGGCGATGTCCGCGGCAACCGGATCGTCTTCCTGCGGGCCGCCCAAGGCTTCGACAAGCTGGTACCGCCCTACCGCGCAAACCGGATCATCGTCGCCGAGCTGCCGCAGGACGCCGGGAAGAGGGGTGTCGAGTGAACACAAAAGGAACTCGTCTTGTCTTCGCACTCGTCCTCCTCTCTGGCGTCGGGCTGTCGCGAGAGGCACTCGCGGACGCCTCCGGGTGCAGCCGCGAGTTCTCGCTCGGCTCACCCTCCACGGCCTCGGACGGCACGCCGAACTGCGCGCCCACCGGCGATGGCTGCTACGAGTGCGCCTACGTCCACCAGCGCTTGAGCGGCTATGACATCTGCGCCGAGCCGGCAGATTCCGCAAGCGAGGGCGGGCCGATCTGCGTCCTTGACGTGCCGAACATCCCGAACTGGTGGCCGGACCCGGTAGCCGGGACCTCCCCGCCCGACCCGCCACCGCCGGGGGACGGGAATCCGTCAGGAACCGGAGACGATGGCGGCACCGTCGATCCCGGAGGCGGTGGCGGCGACGCTGGCGGTGGCGGCGGCCCGTACTACTACGCCGCCTACCAGCCGCCGGCCTATCTCTATCCGGCGCCACCTCATCGCCCGTACAACCCCTTCGTTCCCTAGCCGTGGGCTCTCGTGGCGCCTCCGCATTGAAAGAGCGGTGGCGCCACGATCGGACGCGCGGGACGGCAAGGATCACAGGGTAGGATCGGTGCTCCATGGTCCTGTCGGAGACTTGTGCGCGCAGCGGCACTCAGACCGTCTGCCGCATGGGAGTCGCCGGGAGGATGCACCGGTCTGTCCCGAGTGCATCCCCGTGCTTGCCGCCCAAAGCGATGCCGGCGTGGTTGCACTCGCGCTTCTGACCTTCGTCCGCGCTGGGGGTAGGGAGGGGAGGGCCGGAGGGAATCGCAGCTCCTTGGGAAGTCTCACCGCCTGGCTGTTGCCGCTCCAGAACACCTTGGCGTTGGCCATTCCATGATTCCTCTCCTGAAGCTCTGCACGCCTCACGGGCGAGCAAAGTATTAACGCCTCTATACAGAATAGGTCAACCTGCTTCTGGCGCCGCAGGCTTTCGGCTATTGGATGTCCAAAGACGGCGCCCCATCACCCCGATAGCCGCCGGTCGAGGGCACGGTACTGGATGGCCTCGGCGAGGTGAGCGGTGCCGAGGCTGGCGGCGCCTTCGAGGTCGGCGATGGTGCGCGCAACCTTCAGGATGCGGTCGAAGGCGCGGGCTGACAGGCCGAGGCGCTGGAAGGCGTCGTCGAGAAGACGCTGCCCGGCGGCGTCGAGGCGGCAGTGGCGACGGAGGTCGTCCGGGGTCATGGCGGCGTTGACCGGGCTGACGCCGGCGCCGAAGCGGGCAAGCTGGCGGGCGCGGGCGGCGGCGATCCGCCGGGCGACCGTGGCGGAGGGCTCGCCGGGAGGCGAACGCAGCTCGAGGAGCGAGATCGCCGGCATCTCGACGTGCAGGTCGATGCGGTCCAGCAGCGGCCCCGAGATGCGGCCGCGGTAGCGCTCGATCTGCGGCGCGAGACAGGTGCAGGCGTGTCGCGGGTCGCCGAGATGGCCGCAGGGGCAGGGATTCATGGCCGCCAGCAGGGCAAAGCGGGCGGGAAAGAGCAGGCGGGCGCGGGCCCGAACGACGCTGACCAGGCCCTCCTCCAGCGGCTGACGCAAGGCTTCCAGGGTGTCACGCCGGAACTCCGGCAGCTCGTCGAGGAAGAGGACTCCGAGGTGGGCCAGGCTGGCCTCGCCGGGCCGCGGATGGGGCCCGCCGCCGATCATGCCGGCGGTGCTGGTACCGGTGTGCGGGCTGCGGAAAGGGCGCTCGTGGAGCAGGCCGGCGGGAGGAACCTCGGCGGCGAGGGAATGGATCTTGGTCACCGCGATCGCCTCCGGCTGGGTGAGCGGCGGGAGGAGCCCGGGCAGGCAGCGCGCCAGGAGGGTCTTGCCGGAACCTGGCGGGCCGAGCAGGAGCAGGTTGTGGCCGCCGGCCGCGGCCACCTCGAGGCCTCGCTTGGCCAGCTCCTGACCGCGCACCTGCTCGAGGTCCGGCGCCGGCATCCTTGCCCCGCCGGCGCCGAAGGCGGGCGGCGTGGCGGGCCTGATCGGTGCGGCACCCAGCACGTGGCGCACCGCCTCGCTCAGCGTACGCACGGCGATGATGCACGCCGCTGCGAGCGCCGAGGCTTCGCCCGCATTGGCCGCCGGCAACAGGATCTCGCGAATGCCGAGCCGGGCACCGAGGTCGGCGATGGCAAGGCCGCCCCGCACCGGCCGGATGGCGCCGTCGAGGCCCAGCTCGCCGCAGAACAACCTCCCGGCCAGGGCCGCCTGCGGCAGATGCCCCTGGCTGGCCAGCAGCGCGAGAGCGATCGCCAGGTCGAGATGGTTGCCCTCCTTGCGCAGGTCGGCCGGCGCCAGGTTGATGACCACCGCCAGCGGATCGAGCTGGAAGCCGCAGTTGCGGATCGCGGTGCGCACCCGCTCGCGGCTTTCCCGCACCGCCGCGTCCGGCAGCCCGACGATGTGCACCTGGGGCAGCCCATGGTGAGCATCGACTTCCACCTGGACGGGGCGGGCCTCGACCCCCCAGGGAGTGGCGGCTGTGGTGCTGGCGAGCATCCCTGCTTGGATAGACGGAAAACAGCCGGGCGGCCGGCGCGTCGGTCGATCTCCTACAGGGATCCCCGCCGCCCGCCGATAGAGCGGGCCTGGGCCGGCGGCTAGTGTTTCCTGGACGGCACGCGGAAGGAGGCACGACGATGAGCTGGCACGAGGTTCCCCGCAGATTGCAGATCCGCTACCTGCACGCCGCGGCCATCACGGCCGCGCAGCTCGCCAGGCTGGTCGGAGAGCTGGAGCAGGACAGCGGCGATCGGAGCGCCCTCAAGCTGATGCTGCGGCGGTTCCAGGGCCTGGCGGCGTGGGCCGGCCTGCACGGCCTGTCCGCGATCTCGGTGGCCGCACAGCTCGGCGAGCACGACTGCGCGACGCTGGCCGGCGGCGGCGTCGTGCCGCAGCCGGCGCACATCGAGCAGATCCGCACGCTGATCCACGTCCTGCGGCAGCAGATCTACCGGCAGCGGACGACCGGCGGCATCTCCGAGGAGATCCTGTGGGCGAGACCGGCCCCCCAGGAACCCGCTACGGCTGCGCCGGCGACGCCACGGCCGCCGTACCGTGCCCTGGCCGTGGGTCTAGGGGAGGTCGACTGGCAGCAGCTCGAGCGCCTGCTCCTCGAGCAGGGGTTCGCGTTGCAGGCCGTCGAAACCTGCCGGGAGGCGGGGCGGGCCTTCGCGGGCGGGCTGCCGGAAGCGGTGATCGCCGCGGCGGACCTGCCGGACGGCTCGGGTCCGCTGCTGACCCATTACCTGCGAAGCCTGGACCGCGGCGACGACCCGGTGGTGGTGATCGTCGGCGGTGGCGCCGCGGCGAGCCCCGCCGGTGCTCCTCCGCCCGCCGAGCCCGGGACGGGCTGCGATGCCGATGCGCGGTTCAGCGCGCCGCTCGACTGGGCAGCCGTGGCGCGCTCGCTCGCGGCCCTGAGGCAGCGGCGGCAAGATGCCCCGGGCATCCTTTACATGGCGAGCGATGACGACGAAGCTGCCGGCCTTGGCGCGCTGCTGCGCGGCGCCGGCTACCGCGTCCGCCGCTGCCGCGATCCGCACCGCTTTGCCCGCGAGGTGTTGACCTGCGAACCGGAGCTGGTGCTGATCGACCTGCCGCCGGCGGCGGCCAGCGGCGAACTGGTGCGGTGGCTGCGCGGCGACCCGCGCTGTGCCGGCCTGCCGGTGATCCTGCTGACCGCGGAGGAGGACGGCGAGGTGCCGGCCGCCGCCGGCATCGGGTCGGGTCTCGCCGAGCGCGCCGCCAAGCCGGTCGAGCCGCGGTCGTTGCTCGCGCAGGTCGCCGCGCGCATCGAGCACCACCGCGCGCTGGGGCGCCTCTTTGCCGACGCCGGCCGCCGCTCGCCGAAGGTCGCCATGGCCGCACCCGCCGCCTCGGCCTGAGGCTGCACGGGCGGTGCCGACCCGGGCGCCGGTGGCCGCCAGGGTCGCCTCGGGGCGGTGACAACTGATATGAAACCGCGGTGCGCCTTCTGGTCGTGGCCACCAAGGCCCCCTGGCCGCCGATCGACGGCGGGCGCCTGCTGCTGCTGCGGACCCTGGAGGGGCTGGCAGCCGCGGGATTGCACGCGACGCTCGTCGCGCCGGTGGACCCGCGGCGCCATGCGCCGGAAGCGGTGACCGCGGCGCTGGCCCCCTGGTGCGAGCCGCAGCTGGTGCCGGCCAGGCCGGCCGGGGTGGCGAGCTCGCTGCTGCGCTCGGCCGGCCATCGCCAGCCGTTGACCATCTCCCGCCATACGCTGCCGGCGGTGCGCCGCCGGGTCGAGGGGCTGCTCGCGGCAAGGCGGTTCGACCTGGTGCACGCCGAGCAGCTGCAGGCGCTGTCCCAGGCGCTGGCGCCGGCCCGCGCCAGCCACCGGCCGGTGGTGCTGCGGGCGCAGAACGTCGAGAGCGCGCTGTGGGCCGCGGTCCCCGGGCGGGCGCAGGGTCTGGAGGCCCGCCGGCTGGCGGCCTGGGAGGGAAGGGCGGTCGCCGGCGTGGACCTGACCGCCGCCCTGACCGCGATCGACGCCGCGGCGCTGCGCCGCCTGGCGGCGGCGGCCGGATCGCCCCTGGCACGGGTGGTGGAGGTGCCGGCGCCGTTTGCCGCCGAGCTGCCTCCGGGGCCGGCGGGCCTTCCCGGGGAGCCGGCCGTGGTGGTCCTGGGCAGCCGCGGCTGGCGCCCGAACGAGGACGCCGTGGCCTGGTTCACCGGCGAGATCTGGCCGGCGGTCCGCCACGATCTGCCGGCGGCCGAGCTGCATGTCTTCGGGGTCGCCGGCGCGCCGCCGGCGGCGGCCGGGCGGGACGCCGAGCGCGGCGTCACCTGGCATGCCGCGCCGGCCGACAGCGCCGCCGCCTTCGGTGCCGGCTCCATCCACGTCGTGCCGCTGCGTTTCGGTTCGGGTGTGCGCATGAAGGTGCTCGAGGCGTGGGCGCGCGGGGTGCCGGTGGTCGCCACACCGGAAGGGGCGGCCGGCCTGGACGCTGCCGGCGGCGTCGAGCTGCTGGTGGCGCGGGACGCCGCGGAATTCGCCGGCGCCTGCCGCCGCTTGCGCGAGGAGCCCGGCCTGGCCGCCGCGCTGGCGGCGGGCGGCCGCGCCGCCCTGCGCCGCCGGCACGATCCGGCGACGGTCGCGCGACGGCTCCTCGGCCTCTACGAAGAGGTGCTGGCGGCCAGGAGGTGAGGGGCAGTTGATGGCCGAGCCAACTGATGGCCGAAGCGAAGGGGTGGGGGCGTCCCCTTCCCCCCCGGAGGGGAGGGCCGCGGCTCCGCCTGTCGCCAGTCGCGGCACTCCCCGCTCGTCGGAAGGGGAACGAGGGGTTGCGGGGGGAGATCCAATAGATGCCTCGAGTAGTCCTCGATCGCCTGCTACTGGCACCTGTTACATGTCTCGTGGCCGCCGGTAGCCGGAGACAAAGCGTGTCGGGCTGCCAGCCTACCGCGCCGGCTCAAACGTAAAACGGAATCCGGTCGCTGCTGCGGCGGAAGGCGATGCCGCCGACGACCAGGGCCACGGCGGCGATCCCGACGCAGACCGCGAGATGCGCCAGCGGCGGCACCTTGCCGTTCTGGATGGGGTCGCGGAAGACCTCCAGGATCGAGCGCACCGGGTTGAAGCGGACCACCCAGCGCGCCTTGGCGGGCAGGATGTCCATGGGATAGAAGATCGGCGTCAGGTACATTAGCACCGTCAGCAGCACCCCGACCAGCTCGACCACGTCGCTGAAGAAGACCGCCAGCGGCGACAGCAGCAGGCCGGCGCCAAGGGTGAACAGGCCGGCAAGCAGGATCGACACCGGCAGGAACAGCAGCGCCGGCGATAGGGTGCGCTCGAAGATCCAGACGATCAGCAGCGTCGGCACCAGCGCGAAGAGCAGGTTGACGACGCCCGAGATGACCGTGGCGAGCGGGAAGACCGCCTTGGGCACCGGCAGCTTCTGCAGCAGCGTGGCGTTGCCGCGCAGGCTGTTCATCGAGGCGACGATGCTCTGCGAGAAGAAGTTCCAGAACAGGATGCCGGCGAGGGCATACACCGGGTAGTGCGCCATCTTGAAGCGGAAGAGCTCGCTGAACACGATGTAGAAGACCAGCATCATCAGGAGCGGTTGCAACATCGTCCACAAGAAGCCGATGATCGAGCGCCGGTAGCGGACCTTGAGCTCGCGCGCCACCAGCGTCAGCACGAGGTCGCGGTAGTCGTAGATCTCACGCATGGGGTGGCGATGGCCGAGGCGAGGGCGAGCGCGAAAGCTTAGCAGTTCTACGGGTCGAATTCCCGTACCGCTCCGCTCGCCTTGCTCGCCGCCACCGCCGCGAGAGCGCGCCCGAAGGCCGCGCTGTCTTCGCGGAACCGGGCGCGCTCGGCGGCCGGCAGAAGCGGTGCGGCCAGGCGGCGCCAGAGCAGCCGCAGCCGGCCGCCCGCGAGCAGCGCCCGCGCCGCCTGCCGCCCCGCCGGCGCGCCGCCGCGCTTGCCGGCCCAGCGCAG
>DATKFK010000982.1:0-2927 GCA_035544375.1 Thermoanaerobaculia bacterium | reverse complement strand
CGTGCCAGGCCAGCGTCACCTCGATGGGCCGGCCGTCGTCCCCCCCGGCCGGCCCATCGATCGCCGTTTCGCAAGGGAGGTCGCGGTGCGCCGAAGCGGCAAGCACCGCCTCGCGCACCGCCCCCAGCAGGCGGCGGAAATCCGCCGCGAGGTCCGGCCGGACGCGCAGCGCCAGGATGTTGGCGAACGGTCCGATCGACCGCCCGGTCAGCGGCAGCACGCGGTTGTCCACCGGCATGCCGATGAGCAGGTCTCGCCGCCCCGTGTAGCGCGCGAGGAGCGCCGCCCAGGCGGCCAGCAGCAGCGTGTGCAGGGTCACCCCTTCGCGGCGCGCCGCTCGCCGCAGCTCCGCCACGACCACCGGCGGCAGCGGCAGCTCGCGGCGGGCGCCGCGCCGGCGGCGGCCGGCCGGTCGCCGCCGGTCGCCGGGCAGCACCAGGGGCGGCGGCAGCGCGGCCAGCTCGCGGCACCAGTAAGCGAGCTGGCCGGCGAGCATCTGGGGGGGCCAGGCGGCTTGCCAGGCCGCGAAGTCGCCATACTGGATCGGCAGCTCGGGGAGGCCGGGCCGCGGCGAGCCGTCGCCGGCGAGCGCCGCCGCGTAGTGGGCCGCCGCCTCCCCCAGCAGCAGGTCGAGCGAGCGGGCGTCGGCGATGAGCGGATGCGCGGCAAGCAGCAGCACGTGCCGCTCGCCGCCCAGCCGCACCAGGAGCGCGCGCCACGGCGGAGCGCTCGCCGGATCGCCGGGCGGCGGCGCCTCCTCGCCCGCGAGACGCGCCAGCTCCGCCGCGGCCGCGGCGAGAGCGCTCAAATCGACCAGCGGCAGCGTCACGGGCCCCGCTGCCTGGACCTCCTGCCGGGTCTCGCCCGCCACCTCGACGAAGCGGGTGCGCAGCACCTCGTGACGGCGCGCCACCGCGGCGAGGCTGGCGGCGAGGGCCGCTGGCCGCAGCGGACCCGCGAGCTCATAGGCCGCCGCGACGGCTTCCTCGCGGCCGCACCGCCATTGCCACCACCGGTGTTGCTGCGACCAGGAGAGCGGCAGCGGCCGGTCGCGGGCCGCCGCGACGAGCGGCGGCGGGCCGCTCGACGCTCGGGCCGCCGGGTCGCCCGCCGGCCGGGCCATGCGGCCGGTCACCCCGCGGACCCTCGCGGCGGACGGCTGTACCGCCCTTCGCCCAGGCTCTTGAAGCTCCCCTGATCGTCGGGACCGAGCTCGAGGTGGAAGAGCAGGTCGCCCTCGGCGGTGACGGTGATCGAGTTGCGGAAGCGGCCGGCGGAGGGGTCGTCGCCATGCACCAAGAAGCCGCTGCCCGACCACCTGGCGTCGGCCACCCCGTGGCCGCCGAAGGCGTCGAAGAAGTAGAGCTTGTACACCCCGGCTTCCGCCGTCGGCACCCACATCTCCTGCGACTCGGTGAGGCCGAGCGAGCCCTGCGTCCGGTTGAGCCCCTGCACGAACTGGTGGTTGAAGACCCAGCGGTTGGTGGCATGGGCGGTGAACTCCTGCCCGGCCGCCCGATAGGTGCCGATCCAGTCGCCGACCAGGAGATCCAGATGCTCGCTCGCGGCGGGCGGCGGCAGTTTCAGCTGCAGCTCGCCGTCGACCTGCTCGAGGGCGGCGGTGGGCTGGAAGTCGGGCAAGGCGGTTTCGATGCTCAAGTCGTCACTCCTTTCGTGAGACGCCGCAGGTAGAGGCCGAGCAGGCGGTCGTCGAGCGGCGGGCAGCGCCAACTGCTGCCGGCGAGCGCCGCCAGGGTGCGCCGGCACCTGACCGCCGGCTGGGTCGCCACCGGAGCGTCGCCGGCGGCTGCCGCGGCATCCCCGAGGAAGGGCAGGAGGGCGTGGAGAGCATCGCTGCCCGAGCTCTCGGCGGCCCGCCGGATGGCCTCCTCCCATGCCGTGGCGGGGAGCCGGGCGAGCGGCCGGCGCGGCGCGGCGGCGGCGTCCAGGGCATCCAGCAGCCGGCGCCAGGTGACCGGGCGGGGATGGACGAGGTGATAGACCGCGCCGGCGGCGGCCGGCTGCCGCGACAGGTGAACGAGGGCGCCGCTCACGTAGTCGACGGGCGCCATCTCCACCTCCGTCTCGAGGTCCGGCGCGGCGCCGATCTCGAGCGAGCCGCGCAGCATGCGGAAGAGCAGGTCTCCGAAGTTGCCGCGGCCGCTGCCGCTGTGCGGGGCGACCCGGCCGAGGCGGTAGATCGTCGCCTGCACCCCGCGCTCGGCGGCCTGGCGCACCAGGCTCTCGGCGACCCACTTGCTCTGGCTGTAGCCGCCGAGCAGGCCGTGGATGGCGTCGAGCGGCGTCGTCTCGTCCACCGCGGCCAGCGGGGCGCCGCCGGCGGAGGCGAAGACCGAGACCGTGCCGACGTGGTGCACGGGCTTCGGCCTGCCCCGTGCCGCCAGGCGAAGGACCTCGCGGGTGCCGGCGACATTGGCCGGCGCGAGCGTGGGATAGCCGAGGAAGAGGTTGACCCAGGCGCCATTGTGATAGATGGCGTCGACGTCCGCAGCGAGCCGATCGATCTCTTGCGGGGCGAGCCCGAGAAGCGGCCGGGCGAGGTCTCCCGGCAGGCCGCGCAGGCGGCCGGCGAACGACTCCTCCCACAGCCCGCACGCGGCCAGCCCCGAGCGCACCCGCTGCTCCGCGAGCGCGGGGTCGGCGGCGCGCACCAGGCAATCGATCCGCGCTCCGGGGAGCTGGACGAGCAGCTGGTGGAGCAGGAAGGGACCGAGGAACCCGGTGGCGCCGGTGAGCAGCACTCTCGCCGGCGGCGACCCCGGCCCGGCCGCCGCCATCGGCGCGGCGGCCGCCATCCGTGCCGCCGCCGCCATCGGCGCCGCGGCTCGCGCGGCCGCCGCGACGACGACGTCGGAGCCGGGAAGGGCCTGGGCCGCGAGCTCGTCGCGGCCCATGTAGGGCAGCCC
>DATKFK010000981.1:0-5099 GCA_035544375.1 Thermoanaerobaculia bacterium | reverse complement strand
GCCCTCGGTCGGCCTGGCCGGCCGGGGCCGCTTCCGGGTAGGTTGCTCGAGGCCGGCGGCAACGCCGGCCCTAGAGGAATGACCGCTAGCCGGCGCCACGGCGCCGGCGACACAGAACTCGGCTTACGGACCTCTCCGGCGCTTTGCTCGCAACTTCTCTCACGACGGTCCGCTTGCCGCCGCCCGCGGGCCCGGGTGACCGCGTCGGCGTCGCGGCGCTGTCTGGGCCGGTCGATCCCGAGCGGCTCGAGCAGGGGCTCGCGGCACTGCGCGGCCTGGGCTTCGAGCCGGTGCTGGCGGACAACGCGGCCTCGCGGGCGGGCTTCTTCGCAGGCGGCGACGCCGAGCGCCTCGCCGCCTTTCACCGCCTCGCCGCCGATCCGGACCTGCCGGCCATCCTGTTCACCCGTGGCGGCCATGGGTTGTTGCGCGTGCTGCCGGGGATCGACTGGGAGCTGCTGCGGCGCCGGCCGCGCGCCTACGTCGGCTACTCCGACCTGACGCCGCTGCTGCTCGCGGTGGTGCGCCGGCTGGGGCTGGTCGCCTTTCACGGACCGCTGGTGGGAGCGGAGCTGGCGCGAGGGTTGACCGCGGGCGAGCGGGAGTCGCTGCTCGCGGCGCTCGCCGGGCGCTACCCGACGGCGGTGCCGCTCGGCGGCTGGCTGCGCGAGGGCGCGGCCGACGGTCCGCTCCTGGGCGGCTGCCTGAGCCTGCTGACGGCGACCCTGGGCACGGATTGGTTCCCCGATCTCACCGGCGCGGTGGTGTTCCTCGAGGACGTCAACGAGCCGCCGTACAGGATCGACCGCATGTTGACCCACCTGGCCCTGTCGGGTAATCTGGATCGCATCGGCGGGATGATCATCGGCCATCTCGATGGCGCAGGTGGATCGCCTGGTTCCGCCGGCTCCGTTGACTCCGCTGGCACTGCTGGCTTCGCTGGCTCAGCTGGCCTGGATCATCGCGAAGGGCTTACCCGTCCCGCCGGGGACGAGGGACGAGCGGGGGTGGCGTTGATCGCTGACAATCTCCGCAGCTTTCGGTGGCCGCTTGCCTGGGGGCTCGACTCCGGGCACCGGGCGCCCAACTTGACGCTTCCCCTAGGGCTGTCCGCCAGCCTCGAGGCTCGGGGGCCGGCTGGATCAGTCGGCTCGCCTGGCTCGATCACCGGGCGCCCGTCGCTCACGCTCGGTCGAGCCGCCCCCCCATGAGCAATCCCGTCTTCAAGACCACCGGCAACCCGCCGCGCAAGGGCTTCGGCGCGGTGACCGTCGAGTTCGGCGCCGGCGAGGTCATCTTCCGTGAAGGCGACCTCGGCACCGAGATGTACATCATCAACGAGGGCAAGGTGGAGATCCTCAATCGCATGGGCGAGGAGGACCGGGTGCTGGCGGTGCTCGAGAAAGGGGACTTCTTCGGCGAGATGTCGGTGCTCGAGGACCTGCCGCGGGCGGCGACGGCGCGGGCGCTGACCGACGCCCGCCTGCTGCAGATCAACGGCTCGACGTTCGACCAGATGCTGCAGGGCAATCCCGAGATCGCGGTGCGCATGATGCGCAAGCTGTCGCGGCGCCTGCGCGAGACCGACGAGCTGCTGAAGACCTCGTTCGGCAGCCGGGTGTCGCCGATCTCGAGCGAGATCCCAAGCCTCGCGGCGCAGCGCCCCGCCGAGGGTCCCGAGAAGCTGGTGCACATCGCCTCGGGGATGGAGTTCCCGCTCTCCCTGAGCCCCGAGACCACGATTGGCCGGCGCGATCCGGTGACCGGCATCTTCCCCGACATCGACCTGACGCCGGTCGATAGCCAGCGCTCGGTGTCGCGGCGTCACTCCAAGATCTACCGGCGGGGAGCGAAGTTCTTCCTCTCCGAGGAGATCGGCACCATGAACAGCACCTTCCTCAACGGCAACAGGCTCGAGACCGGGGTCCCCGGGGAGATCGCGCCCGGGTCCGAGCTGCGTTTCGGCGTCGTCGTGCTGCGGCTCGAGGTCCCCTGAGCCAGCCGCGGCGCCCCCTGCCGGAGGCACCGGCAGCGGGGACGCCGCCGGCCGGCGTGTACCCCTCGCCGCCGGCCACGGGCGGGGCCGCCATGCGGGTGCTGCTGGTCGCCAATACCCTGCCGCCGCGCGACGTTTCCGGGGTCGGAGAACAGGTGCTACAGTTGGCCGCCGGCCTGCGGCAGGAGGGCGCCGAGGTGGAGATCCTGGGGCGCGGGCCGGGCGGGGTCGCCGGCCCCAAGGTGCTCTTTCCGCTCTTCGCGGTGCCCGCCGTCTGGCGGGCGCTGATGCGCTTTCGCCCTCACGTGGTGCAAGTCCACGAGTCGGATGGCGGTTTGGCCGCGCTGCTGGTCGCCTGGCTGGCGCCGAGCTGCGACCCGCGGCCCCGCCTCGCGGCGCTGCTGCAGGTCAGCTACCGCGAGGAGCGCCGGGCGGTGCGCCCGCTGCGCTGGGGCGGCCGGGTGCTCGGGCTGCCGTCGCCGGTCGAGCTGCGGTTCCGCCGCTACAAGGCGCCGCTGCACATCGCGCTCGGCTGGCTGACGGCGCGGGCGGCCGACCGCGTGCTGGCGCCGAGCGCCGCCACCGCCGCCGAGCTGGGGCGCGACTACCAGGTGGCTGACGTGGAGGTGGTGCCGAACGCGATGGGGGCGATGGGAGAGACGGCTCCCGAGGCGCGGGAAGGGCAGGCTGGCGGCTTAGGGGATGCGCTGGCCGGCGCGCTCGTCGGCGGTGATTGCGCTACGCCGACCGGCCGCCGCACCGGGGACGATCCGGGCGGCGACGGCGCGGGGAATGCGCCGGCCGGCGGCTACCTGCTGGTGGTCGGGCGCTTGCGCATCCGCAAGGGCGTGGACGTGCTGCTCGCGGCGATGCCCGATTTGCTGCGGCGCCAGCCGGCGGCGCGGCTGCTGATCGCCGGCGACGGCGAGCATCGAGCGTCGCTCGAGCGCGCGGCGGCGGCGCTGGGACTGGGCGAGGCGGTGAGCTTTCTGGGCAGGGCGGGCGCGGCGCGGGTGCGCCTGCTGCTGCGGGGCGCGGCGGCGCTGGTGGTACCCTCCATCTACGAGGGCATGCCGCTGGTCGTCCTGGAAGCCATGGCGGCAGCGGTGCCGGTGGTCGCCAGCCGCGTCTCCGGCATCCCCGAGGTGGTGGAGGACGGGAGCACGGGCTGGCTGGTGCCACCGGAAGAGCCGGCCAGGCTGGCGGCGGCGCTGGCGGCGGCGCTCGCGGACCCGGCCGAGGCGCGCCGGCGCGGCGCCGCGGGCAGGGAGCGGCTGCGGCAGCGCTTCCGGCCGGAGCACGCGGCGCGGTGCTGGCGGCGGGCGGTGCTTGGCGGCGCCGGGAGCGGGGATTTGAGCCGCCGAGGATGAGCGGGCCGTGCTCGCCGCCCTGGATCTCGCGGCCGGGTGATCGGCCGGCGAGCCGGCGATAGGAGGAAGAACCTCGCGATGATGATGGGACGCGCCTTGCTGGTCCTGGGGCTGTTGGGAACCGCCGGCCTGATCGCCACGGCGGTGTTGGGTTACGGCGTCTCTCCCGGAGCCTCCGACGCCCAGGTGCGGGGGCACGTCTTGCTGAGCCTGGCGGCCGCCATGGTGCTGATGTTCTCGCACACCTGGATCGTCCTCTACCTGCTGGCGACCGGCAAGGTGATCTCGCGCGTGGCGCGGGAGCGCGGCATCGCCGAGGAGCTTCTCGAGCAGGCGCGGCGGCTGCGGCTGCGGGCCATTCCCTGGCTGCTCGCGGCGCTCGCCGCGGTGGCCGCCACCTTCCTCACCGGCGGGGCAGCGCTGTCCGCCGCGGTGCCGGCGTGGGTCCACCACGCGCTGTTCTACCTCACGCTCGTCCTCCAGGGCGGCGCCATGGTGGCCGAGCGGCGCGTGCTCGCCGAGCACGAGCGCCTGGCGGCCGAGCTGGGCCGGCGCCTGCGGGCCGATGCGGCCTGAGAGCGAGCGGTTGGCGGGCGCAGCCGGCGGGAGCGGTGCGGGGCGGCGCGAAGAGGCGGCGCGGCCCCGGCCCCTCCGGCGGCGTCTGGAGCCAGGAGAGCCAGGGGAGCCAGGGGAGCCAAGGGAGCCAGGCGGCCGCGTCGCCGTGGTGATGGTCAACTGGAACGGCGCCGCCGACACGCTGGCGACGCTGCGGTCCCTGGACCGGTGCGCGCCCGGGGGGACGGCGGCGGGGGCCGCGGCGCTGCACCCGATCGTGGTGGACAACGGCTCGAGCGACGATTCCGTGGCGCGGCTGCGGCGCGAGCGCGCGGGACTCGAGGTCGTCGAGAGCGGCAGCAACCTCGGCTTTGCCGGCGGCAACGAGGTGGGCATCCGGCGCGCGCTCGCCGACCCCGGGGTCGCCTGGGTGCTGCTGCTCAACACCGACGTCGAGCTCGACCCCGGCTTCCTGCCGCCGCTGCTCGCCGCCTGCGCGGACCCCGGGGTGGGCGCCGCGGGCCCCAAGATCTTCTATTTCGATCCGCCCGATCGGCTGTGGGCGGCCGGCGGCCGGCTGCGCATCCGCGAGACGGTCACCGAGGAGTTCGGACGCGGCCAGCCGGACGGACCGCGCTTCAGCCGGCCGGCCGACGTGACCTACCTGACCACCTGCTGCCTGCTCATCCCGCGTGACGCGCTGGAGCGGGTCGGACCGCTCGATCCGGCCTATTTCATCAACGTCGACGACGCCGACTGGTGCCGCCGGGCGCTCGACGAAGGCTACCGCCTGCGCTACGTGCCGGAGAGCCGCCTCTGGCACAAGGTGGCGGCGGCGAGCGGCGGCTCCTACACGCCCGGCAAGACCTTTCACACGGCGCGCAGCAATGCCGTCTACGTGCGCCGCCACGGTGGTCCGGCGGCGCTCGCGGCGTTCGTGGCCGCCAACCTGGCGGCGCTGCCGGTCGCCTGGCTGCGCGAGCTCGGGCGCGGAAACGCCGGCGCCGTGGCGGCCAAGGCGCGCGGCCTGCTCTCCGGCCTGCGCGAGCCGCTGCCGGCGCCGCCGCGCGGCGGGCGCGCCGCCGCCCCCGCGAGGCGCGGATGACGGCCACCCACCTGTTCACGGCGGTCGTCGAGCTGCTCCTGCTCTGGCTGTCGATCTCGCTGCACGAGGCCGT
>DATKFK010000980.1:0-6536 GCA_035544375.1 Thermoanaerobaculia bacterium | reverse complement strand
GCATCACGCGCTTGTGACGACTTTCACAAACTCCCCAGCCACCAGGTGACCCGGGCTCCGAGGCCATGCAGACCTTCCATCGCAGCGCCAACTCGCTCTCGAAGATCAGCATCGCCGTCGTGGTCGTGCTGGCGGGCGGTCTAGGCTGGCTCGGTCTCGAGGGTTTCCGGTCTCCGTACGTCACCCACCAGGGCGAGATCCACGAGCAGCCGGTGGTGTTCAGTCACGAGCACCACGTGGCCGGCCTGGGGCTGGACTGCCGCTACTGCCATACCTCGGTCGAGAAGTCGAACTTTGCCGGCCTGCCTCCCTCCTCGACCTGCATCAACTGCCATCGCCAGATCTGGACCAACGCCGACCTGCTGGCGCCGGTGCGCGAGAGCTACGCCACCAACACGCCGCTGCGCTGGAACCGCGTCCACGACCTGCCGGATTTCGTGTACTTCAATCACAGCATCCACATCGCCAAGGGAATGGGCTGCGTGACCTGTCATGGCGAGGTGGACCAGATGCCTTTGATGTACGAGAACGCGCCGCTGACCATGGAGTGGTGCCTGGATTGCCACCGCAACCCGGGCAAGAACGTGCGGCCGCGTTCCGAGATCTATAACCTGCACTGGCAGCCGCCGGCGGACCCGATGCGTGCCGCCGCGATGCGTGCCGGGCTGGTCAGAGAGTACAAGCTCCAGTCCCTGACAAGCTGCTCGACCTGCCACCGCTGACCGGTCGGCCGTCGAGGCACAGTAGAAGGCCGAGGCCGGCGAGCGCGGCCGCCAGAAAGCGAGAACGATGGACAGCGCCAAAGGTGCGAAAGCGAAGTGCGCCGCCGAGCCATCCCGCCCGGCCGAGCCTCTGCGCCTCGATCTCGAGACGGTGCGCCGCGAGCTGCAGAACAAGCGCGGGCCGGAGCTGTGGCGCAGCCTCGACGAGCTGGCGGGCACGGCGGAGTTCCAGGAGCTCCTGCATCGCGAGTTCCCGCGCCAGGCTTCGGTATGGATCGAGTCGGCCGGGCATGATGCCGGTAACGGTGCCGGTCATGGGGAAGCCGGGGAGGGCGGCCCGTCCGGCACCTCGCGCCGCGCCTTCCTGCAGCTGTCGAGCGCGTCACTGGCGCTGGCCGGGCTGACCGCCTGCACCCGCCAGCCGATCGAGAAGATCGTTCCCTACGTCGAGCAGCCCGAACAGGTGGTGCCGGGGCGGCCGCTGTTCTTCGCCACCACCCTCACCCAGGGCGGCTACGGCGTCGGCGTCCTGGCCGAGAGCCACGAGGGACGGCCGACCAAGATCGAGGGCAACACCGAGCACCCGGCGAGCCTGGGATCGACCGACATGTTCGCCCAGGCGGCCATCCTCGATCTCTACGATCCCGCCCGCTCCCAAAGCGTGCTGCACGACGGCCGGACCGCGATGGCGAGCACGTTCCTCGTCGCCGCCGCCCAGCTGATGCGCGCCAAGCGGGCCAGCGGCGGCCAGGGGGTGAGGCTGCTCACCGGCGCCGTCACCTCGCCGACCTTCGCCGCCCAGATGAAGCAATTCGCGGCGCTCTACCCCAACGCCCGCTGGCACCGCTGGGAGGCGGCCGGTCCGCTCCACTCCCGCGCCGCCGCGGTGCGCGCCTTCGGCCGGCCGGTCGAGGTCCGCTACGACCTGTCGCACGCCGACGTCGTCGCGACCTTCGACTCGGACCTGCTGGCCGCCGGTCCGGGCTCGGTTGTCTACGCGCGCCAGTTCGCGGACCGCCGCCGGGTGCGCGAGGCGAGCCCTGACCTGGCGCAGAAGCTGAACCGCCTCTACGCGGTGGAGACGACGCCGTCGCCGACCGGCAGCATCGCCGATCACCGCCTGCCGCTGCCGCCGGCCGAGCTCGAAGCGTTGCTGGCGGCGCTGGCACAGATGGTTGCCGCGGGCAATGCCCCGGGAGCCGCCCTCCAGGGTTCGGCCGCGGGACCTGCCGTTGCGCCCTCGGGAGCCACCCCCGCTGCGCCTGCGGGAGCCGCCCCGGCAGCGCCCGCGGCGCAAACTGCCCTGGCGTCCAAGGCGCAGGCATTCCTCGAGGCGCTTGCCGCCGACCTTCTGGCGCATCCCGGCGCCTCGCTGGTGGTGGCCGGCGAAACCACCTCGCCGGCCGCGCAGGTGCTCGCCCACGCCATCAACGAGAAGCTGGGCAACGCCGGCAAGACCGTGACCTACGCCGAGCCGGCGGAGATCGACCCGGTCGACCACCTGCAGTCCCTCGCCGAGCTGGTGCGCGACATGGGCGCCGGCCAGGTGGACCTGCTGGTCATGCTCGGGGGCGTCAATCCGGTCTATACGGCCCCCGCCGACCTCGATTTCGCGACGGCGCTGACCAAGGTGGCGACCCGCATCCACCACGGCCCTCACGTGGACGAGACCGCCGAGTACTGCCAGTGGCACGTTCCGGCCGCGCACGAGCTCGAGTGCTGGGGCGACGCCCGCGCCTTCGACGGCACCGCCAGCCTTGCCCAGCCGCTGATCGAGCCGCTCTACGGCGGCAGGAGCTCGATCGAGATGATGGCGGTGCTGCTCGGCCACGGCGAGGCGCTGGGCTACGACCTGGTGCGCGCCACCTGGAACGGCCAGCTGCCGGGCGACTTCGAGCCGGCCTGGCGCAAGGCGCTGCACGACGGCGTGATCCCGGGCACCCGGCTGGCGCCGCTCGGCGGCGTGACGGTGGCCGGCGGGGCGGTCGCCCAGGCCACCGGCGAGATCGCCGCGGCCCGGCCGGCAGCGGGTGGCGCCGGGCGGCAGCTCACCCTTTGCTTCCAGCCGGACCCCACCATCGGCGACGGCAGCCGGGCGTCCAACGTCTGGCTCCAGGAGCTGCCCAAGCCGATGACCAAGCTCACCTGGGACAACGCGGTGCTGATCTCGCCGGCCACCCACCAGCGCCTGAAGCTGGATTGGGAGGAGCGGGTACGGGTCTCGGTCGGCGGGCGCAAGCTCGACGCCGCGGTCTGGGTGCTTCCCGGCCAGGCCGAGGACACCCTGACCCTGAGCCTCGGCTACGGTCGCCGCCGCGCCGGCGAGAACGGCTCGGGCCTCGGCTTCAACGCCTACGTCCTGCGCACCGCCGCGACGCCGTGGTCGGCGCCCGGCGCCACGGTGGAAGGGCTCCACGAGCGTTACATCTTCGCCTGCACCCAGAACCATCATGCCATCGACCAGGAGCAGGGCATCGACGAGGACCGGACGGCGGGCGTGGAGGAAGAGAAGCGCCACATCGTCCGCACCGCGACGCTCGCCGAGTTCCTGAAGGACCCCGACTTCGTCGCCCACGCTCCTCATGGCGGGGAGGCGCCGCCGCGCGACATGACCCTGTACCCCAACCGCAACTACGAGGGGCACGCCTGGGGGATGGCGATCGACCTCAACGTCTGCACCGGCTGCAGCGCCTGCGTCGTCGCCTGCCAGGCCGAGAACAACATCCCGGTGGTGGGCAAGGACCAGGTGATGCGGCGGCGCGAGATGCACTGGATCCGCGTCGACCGTTACTTCACCGGCGACATGGACGACCCCGGGCTGCACGTCCAGCCGGTCCCCTGCATGCAGTGCGAGAACGCCCCCTGCGAGCTGGTCTGTCCGGTCGGCGCCACGGTGCACAGCGCCGAGGGCCTGAACGACATGACCTACAACCGCTGCGTCGGCACCCGCTACTGCTCGAACAACTGCCCCTACAAGGTCCGGCGCTTCAATTTCCTGCGCTACAGCGACCGCGAGAGCCCGCTGGCGGCGATGATGTACAACCCGGACGTGACGGTGCGGATGCGCGGCGTGATGGAGAAGTGCACCTACTGCGTGCAGCGCATCGAGCATGCCAAGATCGACTCGGAGGTCAGCGGCCAGCCGATCGCGGAGCAACGCCTGAAGACCGCCTGCCAGCAGGCGTGCCCGACCCAGGCGATCGTGTTCGGCGACCTGAATGCCGCCAAGCTCGGCTCGCCGGTGGCGGAGGTTTCGCGCTGGAAGGCCAGCCCGCTCAACTACGGCATGCTCGACGACCTGAACACGCGGCCGCGCACCACCTACCTGGCGCGCGTCACCAACCCGAACCCACGCCTGGCCGCAACCGCCCCGACCGCCGCGACCGCCCCGACCGCTGCGACCGCCCCGACCGCTGCGACCTCCCCGACCGAGAAGAGGACGACCTAGCTCATGGCCACCCTGGACCTGGATCGGCGCACCTTGGCCGGCGCGCCGCCGGACGAGGACGAGGTGCTCAGCCCCGGGCATACCCCGGCGACGATCACCGACAAGATCACCGCGATCGTCCACGGCGCCACGCCCCGCTGGTGGTACCTCGCGTTCGGGATCACGCTGATGGTGCTGGGGATGTTCATGACCGCCGTCGGCTGGCTGTTCTGGAAAGGCGTCGGCATCTGGGGCATCAACATCCCCAACGCCTGGGGCTTCGCGATCATCAACTTCGTGTGGTGGATCGGCATCGGGCACGCCGGCACCCTGATCTCGGCAATCCTCCTGCTGCTGCGCCAGAACTGGCGCACCTCGATCAACCGCATGGCCGAGGCGATGACCCTGGGCGCGGTGGCCTGCGCCGGCATGTTCCCGGTCCTGCACCTGGGCCGGCCCTGGCTCGCCTACTGGCTGCTGCCGTACCCGAACACCATGGGCCTGTGGCCGCAGTTCCGCAGCCCGCTGATCTTCGACGTCTTCGCGGTCTCGACCTATGCCACGGTGTCGCTGCTCTTCTGGTACACGGGCCTCGTCCCGGACCTGGGCACCATGCGAGACCGGGCGAAGACACGGGTGTCGCGGGTGGTCTACGGCTTCCTCTCGCTCGGCTGGCGCGGCTCGATCCGCCACTGGAACAACTACGAGAGCGCCTACCTGCTGCTTGCCGGCCTGGCGACGCCGCTGGTGCTGTCGGTCCACACCGTGGTGAGCTTCGACTTCTCGATCGGCATCATCCCGGGTTGGCACTCGACGATCTTCCCGCCCTACTTCGTGGCCGGCGCCATCTTCGACGGCTTCGCCATGGTGCTGACCCTGCTGCTGCCGCTGCGCGCCGCCTTCGGCCTGCACGACATGGTCACCGAGCGCCATCTTCACGCCATGGGCAAGGTGATGCTGGCGACCGGGCTGATCGTCTTCTACGGCTACATGATCGAGATCTTCTTCGCCTGGTACAGCGCCAGCAACTACGAGTGGTTCATGATGAGGAACCGCATCGGCGGCCCGTACAGGTTGTTCTGGCTGGCGCTCATCGTGTGCAACGGTTTGATCCCGCAGCTGCTGTGGAAGAAGAGCATCCGTGCCAACGTGGTGGCGTTGTGGTGCATCTCGATGGTGATCAACGCCGGCATGTGGCTCGAGCGCTTCGTCATCATCATCACCAGCCTGCACCGCGAGTTCCTGCCCTCGGAGTGGGGCATGTACCGCGGCACGATCTGGGACTGGATGACCTTCGCCGGCACGCTCGGGCTCTTCATGTTCCTGATGCTGCTGTTCGTCCGCTTCCTGCCGATGATCGCCATGTCGGAGATGCGCGTCATGACCCCCGGCAGCGGCAGCCACGGTTCGGCGGAGGAGCCCGCATGACGAGAACCCGGAAATCCGACGCCATCGACTACGACGACACCCTGGCTGCCGGCGAGCACGAGGGGATCTACGGCACGATGGCGGAATTCGCCACCGCCGACGAGCTGCTGGCGGCCGCCCACGCGGTGCACGCGGCGGGCTACAGCAAGGTGGACGCCTACACTCCGTATCCGATGGAGGC
Source organism: Thermoanaerobaculia bacterium (assembly GCA_035544375.1). GTDB lineage: Bacteria > Acidobacteriota > Thermoanaerobaculia > Multivoradales > UBA5704 > JASLEW01. Next base: position 778 of record DATKFK010000980.1, on the reverse strand, counting down.
GGTGGTCGAGGCGCTCGAGGTGCCGCGCTCCAAGATGCCGCTGGTGGTGCTGTGCGGCGGCATCGTCGGCGGCCTCACCGGCTTCCTGCTCGCCTATACGACGCAGGTCATCATCTGGCCGTGGAACATCGGCGGCCGCCCCTACAACAGCTGGCCTGCCTTCATCGTGCCGACCTTCGAGTGCACCATCCTGTTCGCCGCGCTGTCGGCGGTCATCGGCATGATCGTGCTCAACGGCCTGCCGCAGCCCTATCACCCGGTCTTCAACGTCGACAGCTTCTCGGAGCGCGCCTCGAGCGACCGCTTCTTCCTGGTCATCGAGGCGGTGGACCCGAAGTTCGAGCGCGGCGAGATCCGCCGCTTCCTCTCCGGCCTCAATCCCAGCGAGGTGTCCGAAGTTGATCTCTGACCGAAACCTCAGGGGACTGCCGCTGCTCTTGCTCCTGCTGCCGCTCTCCGCGCTGGCCCTGGCCGGCTGCCGCCACGACATGCAGAACCAGAACAAGATGCGGCCCTACCGCGAGAGCACCTTCTACCCCGACGGCGCCTCGGCGCGGCCGCTGCCGGCCCACACCGTGGCGCGCGGCGACCTGCGCGCCGACGAGGCCTACTACACCGGCGTCCGCGGCGGCAAGCCGGTCGCCGACGTCCCGTTCCCGGTGACGCGCGACGTGCTGCTGCGCGGCAAGCAGCGCTACGACATCTTCTGCTCGCCCTGCCACGGCGCCGTCGGAGACGGTCTCGGCATGATCGTCACCCGCGGCTACAAGCAGCCGCC
>DATKFK010000979.1:0-7966 GCA_035544375.1 Thermoanaerobaculia bacterium | reverse complement strand
GCTTTCCGATCTGCCGCTCATTGGCCGGCTGTTCTCGGACAAGACGCACACCAGCGCCCACACCGACGTCATCCTGACGCTGACGCCGCACATCATCCGCAACGCCGAGATCACCGAGGAGGACCTGCTGCCGATCTGGGTGGGCACCGAGGCCAACGTCAGCTTCCGCGGCACCAGCGCCCGCACCGAGTCGGAGGTCGAGGGTCCGTTCGAAGGCAACGAGCCGACCTCCGAGGAGGTCCAGGACGCCATCCGGCGGCGCATCAACCGGCTGCCGCCCGGCTTGCGCAGCGGTGAGGAAGGCACGCAGCAGCAACAACAGCCGCCACCGGCCGGACAGCCGCAGGCGCCGCCGCCGGGGGTCAACCTGACGCCGGCGACGCCGCCGAGCGATATCTTCAAGCCGTCGGTGCCGGCGACGCCCACGCCGCCGGCGCGTCCGCCGGTGAACAACGAGGGCGAGCCGCCCCCGGCGGGGCCGGCGTCCTCGGCACTTGGAGCTCCCGTGGCACCGGGCCTGCAGGCACCCGTGGCGGGGCAGCCGGCGGCGGTGCCGGTGCGGGCTGCCTACCGCCAGGAGGATGCCGCGGCGGACCAGGCGGCGGCGGTGCGGTTGTGGCTGCTGCCGCGCCAGCTCCAGGTTGCGGCCGGCGACCAGTTCGAGGTCGCGGTGCAGGTTTCGGCCGATCGGGCCATCTCCCACCTGCCGCTCACCCTGAGCTTCGACCCGTCGCTGCTGGCGGTGGCGGCGGTGGCTCCCGGCGAGTTCCTGGGCGACCAGGGCAAGGCCGAGATCCTGGCCGACTACAGCCATCCCGGCGAGGTGGTGGTGGGTGCCAGCCGGCTGGGCGACCAGCCAGGGGTCACCGGCGCCGGGACCCTGGTGCGGGTCACCTTCCGCGCCCTCACCGCCGGCTCGGCGCTGGTCGGCTTCGCCGGCCGCGAGGCGCTCGACAAGTCCCTGCACCCGGTGTTGCCGATCTCGGTGAAGCCGGCGCACATCGAGGTGCGGGGCAACGGCGGCGGCGGCGGCGGCGGCGGTGGGCACCGCCAGCCGGCGACGCAGGGCACGCCGCCGGCGGCGACGGCCCCGCCCCCGGCCGGCGCCGGGCCGGGGGACAACTGAGACGCGCGCCGGGCACGGCGGGATGATGAGCGCCGAGAGGAGCAGGAATTGGTAACCAGATGGAAGAAGAAGATCGGCGGCCGCCAGGCGGGGTTCACCCTCGCCGAGCTGGTCATGGTCTGCGCCATCCTGGCCTCGCTGTCGCTGCTCGCCATGCCGGTCGTCAAGTTCACGGCCAAGCGCTCGAAGGAGATGGAGCTGCGGGGAGACCTGCGCGACATGCGCGCGGCCATCGATCAGTACAAGCGCTTCTCCGACCAAGGACTGCTGCCGGTCGACCTCGGCACCGAGGGTTATCCCAAGGACCTGGATTCGCTGGTCAAGGGCATCGAGCTGGTCGGCCAGGTGGACAGGAAGATGAAGTTCCTGCGCCGCATCCCGGTCGACCCCATGACCGGCAAGAAGCTGTGGGGTTTGCGCAGCTATCAGGACGAACCCAATGCCGAGTCGACCGGCGGCGAGAACGTCTACGACGTCTACTCGCTGTCGCAGGGGGTCGGGCTCAACGGGATACCCTATCGCCAATGGTGAAGACGATGACGGCCGCACCGCCACGCACCCAAGACGACCGCCGGCGACGGCCTGTGGATGGCCTCCGCGCGCAACAGGGCTTCACCCTGCTCGAGATGATCATCGTCGTGGCCATCATCGGCATCCTGGCCGCCATCGCCATGCCCAAGCTGAAAGACATGCCGATGCGCGCCAACGAGGTGGTGCTCAAGAACAACCTGCGCACGATCCGCGACGTGCTCGACCAGTACTACGGCGACAAGGGTCACTATCCCCCGTCGCTCGAGACCCTGGTCAAGGACGGCTACCTGCGCGCCATTCCGATCGATCCGATCACCAAGAGCACGACCACCTGGGTGCTGGTGCGGGAGGAGGCCGACCCCGACCATCCGCCGGAAGGCGACAACTCCGACAACGGCGACAACGCCGACAACACGCCGGGCATCGTCGACGTCCATTCGGGCTCGCCGAGGACGTCGTTTGCCGGCACTCCCTACGCCGAGTGGTGACCGTGGCGGCAACCGTCGATCGCGCGCGCCTCGCCCGCCTGCAGCCGGTACCCGGCGAGGCCGGCTACAGCCTGGTCGTGCTGATCATGGCGATCTCGGTGCTCAACATCATGCTCGCCGCCGCGCTGCCCAAGTGGAGCGAGATGATCAGGCGCGACAAGGAGGAGGAGCTGATCTCGCGCGGCTGGCAGTATGCCGAGGCGATCCGCGTCTTCCAGCGGCGTTTCCAGCGCTACCCGGTCAAGCTCGAGGAGCTGATCAAGGTCAAGCCGCGGTGCATCCGGCAGCTGTGGAAGGACCCGATGACCGAGAGCGGCGAATGGACGTTGATCTTCCAGGGCCAGGGACAGGCCATCAACCTGCCCGGCGCCCGGCCGCCTTCGGGGTTGGCGGGCCCGAACCCCTCGCAGCAGCAGCCCACGATCTCAACCGGGCCGATCGTCGGCGTGCGCAGCCGCAGCAGCCAGGAATCGCTGCTCCGGTTCTTCGGGCGCGACCACTACGACGAGTGGGATTTCCGGGCCGACATGCTGATGCAGGGGCTGAACCAAAGATTCGGCGGCGGCGGCGTCAAGATGCCGGCGAGCGAGCTCTCGTTGAGCACCCGCTGGCTGGGCCGGCCGATGCCGGATTTCGTGCCGCCCGGCGGCATGCCCCCCTCCAACCTCAATCCCGGCGGGCCGCCCGGCGGTCCCCGGCAGCAGGGCGGGTCCGGCGGCACCATCCTCCGCCCCGGCAGGCCTTGACCGTCAGGCTGCGGGTGCTGCGGCTGCCCGCGGCGCGCGATCTGCCGCTGCCGGCGCCGGCCTCGGCCGGCAGCTCCGGCGCCGACCTGCGGGCCGCGATCGACGGCGAGCTGACCTTGCGCCCGGGTGAGCGGTTCCTGGTGCCGACCGGGCTGGCGGTCGAGATCCCGGCCGGATGGGAAGGGCAGGTGCGGCCGCGCAGCGGCCTGGCGTTGCGCCACGGCATCGGCATGGTCAACGCCCCGGGGACGATCGACAGCGACTACCGCGGCGAGATCGGGGTACTGTTGATCAACCTGGGGTCGGAGCCGTTCAAGTTGCGCCGCGGGGACCGCATCGCGCAGCTGGTGGTCGCGCGCGTCGAGAGCGTGGAATGGGAAGAGGCGCCGGCGCTCGCGGGGAGCGGCCGCGGCGAGGGCGGGTTCGGCTCGACGGGGCTTTGACCGCCGCGGCGGGCAGGGCCATGGGGGCCAGGAGGGCCAGGAGGGCCAGGAGGCGATGAGGGCGGTGATCGACCGGCGGCGACAGCGGCGGCGGCGGGCTCCCTGGCTGGGGCTGGCGGCGGTCCTCGCGCTGCTCGCCGCCGGCGGCGGTGCGGGCGGGCTCGGGGCCAAGCCGCTCAATCCCAATGCTCCCAAGAAGCCTCCGCCCCAGGGGAGCGCCAAGCCGCAGGGCGGGCCGGCGGCTCCCAGGCTGACACGGCGGGTGGTGGTGGTGAGCCTCGACGGGGCGAGCGCCGAGGAGCTGCAGCAGCTGTGGCGCGACGACCTGCTCGACGAGGGCGGCTTCGCGCGCTTCTTCCGCGAAGGCGAGGTGGCGTCGGCCCTGGTGCCGGTCGATCCGACGCTCACCGCGCCCAATCACGTGAGCCTCGCGACCGGCGCGGCGCCGGATCACACCGGGATCGTCGGCAACCACTTCCATCCGGCGGGCGCGGCGCCGTTCGCCGAGGCTGCCGGCTTCAGCTTTCCGATCGGCGTCGAGACGCTGTGGGAGGCGGCCCGGCGGCAGAAGAAGCGGGTCGCCGTGCTGACCTGGCCGGGCGTGGACGGCAGCGAGCCGCGGCGGCAGGCCGATCTCGGCATGACCTACGTCACCGGCGCGGAGCGCGCGGCGCGGCTGCTGGCCTGCGGGCGCTCCGACTGGCGGCCGGCAGCCGCGGCGCCGAAGCTCGCCAGCCGGTTGCCGGTGCTGGCAATCCACGTCACCCTCCCCGAGAGCGGGGGCGGCGCGAGCGGCGTCCCCCCGGCCGGCTTCGACCTCTACGCGGTCGCTCGCGGCGGCGACAACCAGGAGGGCTACGATGGCGTGGTGGCCGCGACGAGCGCGCCTTTGGGCGGCAAGGGGGCGAGCGTCGCCAACCTGGAGCAGAGCGAACCGCTGGCGGCGGGCCAGTGGGCCGAGATCACCTTCCCCGACCGCGGCGGCCGTTCGGTGACCTGGGTCAAGGTGCTGGCGCTCGACCCCGACCTCGAGAAGGTGCGGGTCTACTTCACCGGCACCTATCCGCTGAAGGCCTACCCGGCGGACTTCGCCAAGGACCTGGCGGAGACCAACCTCGCGTGGCCCGGCCCGCCGGACGATCGGCGCCTGGCGGCGGCGTGGGCCGGGCAACCGGGCATCGACCTCGACACCTGGACCGAGCAGGCGGAGCGCTTCGCCGCCTTCTTCGGCGGCGCGATGCGGGTGGCGGCGACGCGCGACGACTGGGACCTGATGCTCGGCTACATACCGGTGATCGACGAGGCGGGCCACATGCTGCTGCTCGCCGATCCGCACCAGGCCGGCTACTCCGCGGCGCGGCGCGACGAGCTGGCGCGGGCCCGGCGCCGGGTCTGGCAGGCGGTCGACCACGAGCTGCGCATGCTGGTGGCGGCGGTCGACCTGGGCCGCACCACGGTGGTGGTGGTCAGCGATCACGGCATGGCGCCGGTGCACACCCTCATCGACCTCAACGCCCTGCTGCGCGACCGCGGCATGCTCGCGGCGCCGGGGGCGGCGGCCGCCGGCGGTGGCGGCGCCTACGCCATCGGCAATGGCGGGATGGCCCATCTCTACCTGGCGGAGCCCGAGGGCGGGGCGGCCGGGGCCGGCGCGCCGGCGCGCCGCCGGCAGCTGCTCGAGCTGCGCGACCAGCTGCTCGCCTGGAGGAGCGGCGACGACACGCCGATCGAGCGTGCCGTCACCCACCAGGAGGCGGCCGAGCTCGGCCTGGACCACCCCAACAGCGGCGACCTCATCCTCTTCGCCCACGAGGGCTACGCCTTCGATCCCGGTCCCGCGCCCGCCGGTGCCGCGATCACGCACCCGGCGTCGGCATACGGCATGCACGGCTACCTGTCGTCCCATCCCGACATGCGCGGCATCTACCTGGCCATCGGCAAGGACGTGAAGCCCGCCAGCACCACCGGCACCGTCCAGGCGACCGACGTCGCCGGTCGCGTCGCCGCCTGGCTCGGCATCGGCAAGCCCATGGCCAGGGCAGCCGCTGGCGCCGCCGCCGGCCGCGGCGCCGGCGGCCATTGAGGTGTCATCGCTCACCGACAAGCTGGTTGGCAGGCCGCTGGCCTCGTCGCGGGTGAGCGAAGAAAAGATCGGCATCTGGGCTGGCATCCCCATCCTGGGGCTCGACGGGCTCTCCTCCTCGGCCTACGGCCCCGAGGCGGCGCTGACCCTGCTGGCGCCGCTCGGCGTGGCCGGCCTGGCCCACATCGGGCCGATCACCCTGCTCATCCTGGTCCTCCTGCTGCTGCTCTATCTCTCGTACCGGCAGACGATCGGCGCCTATCCCACGGGGGGCGGCTCCTACACGGTGGCCAAGGAGAACCTCGGCACCCGCGCCGGGCTGCTCGCCGCGGCGGCGTTGATGATCGACTACATCCTCAACGTCGCGGTCGGCATCTCGGCGGGGGTGGGCGCCCTGGTCTCGGCGGCGCCGGCGCTGCATCGGCACACCCTTCTCCTGTGCCTGGCCATCCTCGTCGTCATCGTGGTGATCAACCTGCGCGGCACGCGCGATCCGGGGGTCGCCTTTGGCGTTCCGACCTACCTGTTCATCGTCAGCCTCGGCCTGGTGTTGATCGCCGGCGTGGTCAAGGCGCTGCTGCATGGCGGGCATCCGCAGCCCGCCACGCCGCCGCCGCCGCTGGGGCCGCCGGTCGAGGCGGTCAGCCTATGGCTGCTGATGCGCTCGTTCGCCAGCGGCTGCACCGCGATGACCGGCGTCGAGGCGGTGAGCAACGGGGTCAAGTACTTCAAGAAACCCACCGTCCAGAACGCCGAGCGCACCCTGACCGCCATCGTCGGCCTGCTCGGCCTGCTGCTCGGCGGCATCGCCTACCTGGCCCGCGCGTATCACATCGGCGCCATGGACCAGGAAAAGCCCGGCTACCAGAGCGTCCTGTCGCAGCTGGTCGCCGCGGTGACCGGACGGGGAGTGATCTATTACGTGACCATCGCCAGCGTGCTGGCGGTGCTCGCGCTCTCCGCCAACACCAGCTTCGCCGACTTCCCCCGCCTGTGCCGCATCATCTCCGAGGACGGCTTCCTGCCGCGCTCCTTCGGCACGGTGGGGCGCCGGCTGGTCTACTCCAACGGCATCATCGCGCTTGCCGTGCTGTCGGGGCTGTTGCTGATCGCCTTCGGCGGCATCACCGATCGCCTGATCCCGCTCTTCGCGGTGGGTGCCTTCAGCGCCTTCACCCTGTCGCAAGCGGGCATGGTGGTGCACTGGCGGCGCGCCGGCGGCGGCGCCCATGCCCGGGTGGCGATGGCGATCAACGGTCTCGGTGCGGTCGCCACCGCCATCGCGCTGGCGGTCATCCTGGTGGCCAAGTTCGGCGAGGGGGCCTGGATGACGGTCGTGCTGGTGCCCGGCATCCTGGCGCTCTTCGCCGGCGTCAAGCGCCATTACAGCAGGGTGCTGCGCCAGATCGCCTGCTTCCGGCCGCTGGACTTGAGCGGCCTCGAGCCGCCGATCGTGGTGGTGCCGGTCGAGAGCTGGTCGATGCTGACCGACAAGGCCCTGCGCTTCGGCCTGCGGATCTCCAACGACGTGCGCGCCGTCCACGTGGCGGTCAGCTCCGAGCGGACGCAGGCGCTGCGCGAGCTGTGGCATCAGAACGTCGAGGAGGCGGCGCAGAGCCAAGGCCAACCGGCGCCCCGGCTGGTGGTCCTGGAATCTCCTTATCGCCGGCTGTTCATGCCCCTGATCGAGTACATCGAGCGCCTGCAGGCCGACAACCCCTCGCGCGAGATCGCCGTCGTCATCTCCGAACTGGTGCAGCGCCACTGGTACGAGAACTTCCTGCACAATCACCGGGCCGAGGTGCTGAAGGCGCGCCTGCTGCTCGAGGACAACGAGCGCGTCGCCCTGATCAACATCCCGTGGTATCTGAAGTGAGCCTCGGTGAGCGAAGTGAGCGTCAGGTGAGCGTCAGGCGAGCTCAGGTGGCCCCTGGTGAGCCTGAGCTGAGCTGAGCCGATGACCGATCCGATCGCGGGCAGCTCCATCGTCGTCACCGGCGCCTCGCAGGGCATCGGCAGGGCGGTGAGCGTGCATCTCGCTGCGCGGGGCGCTCGCCTGACCCTGGCGGCCCGCGACGTCGAGGCCCTCGAGCAGGTGGCGGCCCTCTGTCGCCGGCGCGGCGGCGAGGCCCGGTCCGTTGCCACCGACGTCTCGCAGCCAGCCGATTGCGAGCGCCTGGTCAGGGAAGCCGTCGCCGCCTGGGGCCGCCTCGACGGCCTGGTCAACAATGCCGGCATCGACATGATCGCGCGTTTCGACGAGGTCACCGACCTGCAGCTCTTCGAGCGCCTGATGAGGGTCAACTACCTGGGGTACGTCTATCCCACCTGGTTCGCCCTGCCCCAGCTCAAGCGCAGCCGAGGCCGCCTGGTGGCGGTGTCCAGCCTCGCGGGCATGACCGGCGTTCCCACGCGCACCGGCTATGCCGCTTCCAAGCACGCGGTGTTCGGCTTCTTCGATTCGCTCCGCATCGAGCTGGCCGGCAGCGGCGTTTCGGTGACGGTGGTGGCGCCGGACTTCGTGCTCTCGGAGATCCACCGCCGTGCCG
>DATKFK010000978.1:0-5301 GCA_035544375.1 Thermoanaerobaculia bacterium | reverse complement strand
GGCATCGGCCTCGTCCTGGTGACGATCGACTACAGCAGCCCGCACGTGCACAGCCCGGCCGGAGTCGATCGACGGGGCAAGATCTGGGGCAAGGGCAATCTCGTGGAATACGGCATGGCGACCCTCCCCTTTGGCAGCTGCGGCAGTCAGTGCCCGTGGCGCGGCGGCGCCAACGAAAACACCGTCTACACCACGACCCACGACGTCACGATCCAGGGTCAGCGCCTGCCGGCCGGCTCCTACGGCCTCTATTTCATCCCCGAGGCGAACGAGTGGACGGTCATCTTCTCGAAGAACCACACCTCCTGGGGCAGCTTCTATTACGACGCGAAGGAAGATGCCCTGCGGGTCACGGCGAAGCCCCAACCGAGCGAGTATCACGAGGATCTCACCTACGAGTTCCGCGACCGGAAGCCCGACAGCGTAACGGCCCTGCTGCGCTGGGAGGACCTCCAGCTGCCCTTCGCCATCAAGGTGGAGAACATCAACGAGCTCTATTTCGAGCACATGCGAGAGGAGCTGCGCACGAAGGGCGGCTTCAATTGGCGCGGCTGGACGACGGCGGTCCAGTTCTGTCTCGTCAACAAGATTCACCTCGACGACGCCCTGCTGTGGGCCCGGCACGGCGCCAACCCGAACTTCGGCGGCCAGGAGAACGCGACGACCCTCTTCACGCTGGCGATGGCGCTCGATGCCAACGGCAAGGCGACGGAGGGGAAGGCCATGCTCGTCAAGGCGATCCATAGCCCGAACGCCGGCGTGGCCGACATCCATCTCATCGGCCGCCAGCTGATCGCGATGCACCGCCCGGCCGACGCGCTGGAGGTCTTCACCACCAACGCCCAGCTCCACCCGAACGCCTGGCCGGTGCACTTCGGGCTGGCCCGCGGTCACGCGGCCCTGGGCCACAGGGACCAGGCGATCGCGGAGGCCAGGCTGGCGTTGCCCCAAGCCCCTGACCCCGCAAACCAGAAGGTGGTCCAGGACTTCATCGCGAACCTCGAGGCGGGAAAGCCGGTAAACTGAGCCTGGCGCCACGAATCGAGGAACGAGGAAGATGATGGCACACGACCTGCGCGACACCATCTCGCTGCTCGCCCGCACGCCCGTTGCTCTCGACGGGCTGCTGCGCGATCTGCCCGAAGCTTGGACTCACCGTAATGAAGGTGAGGACACCTGGAACGTCTTCGAGGTCGTCGGCCACCTGATTCATGGCGAGCGTGCGGATTGGATGCCGCGGGCGAGGACGGTGCTGGAGTTCGGCGAGACCCGGGCTTTCGAGCCGTTCGATCGCTTGGGACACGTACGGGAGATCGCAGGCAAGCCGCTGGGCCAGCTGTTGGATGAATTCGCGCGGTTGCGGTCGCAGAACCTCGACGATCTGCGAGCCCTGGATCTGCAACCAAGGGACCTCGAGCGGCGTGGACGACACCCAACCCTCGGCATCGTCACCCTGTCGGAGCTGCTGGCGACCTGGGCAGCTCATGACATGACTCATCTGCACCAGGTCTCGAGGATCATGGCCCACCAGTACCGGCAGGCGGTGGGTCCGTGGAGCCGCTTCCTCGGAGTGCTGCAGTGCAACGGCCACAGCTCTCCTTGACCGCCATGATGAAGGATGGCGTCACCATGGCTCGCCAGCCTGCCGGCGGCCGCGGACGACCGCCGGCAGGGGAGAGCTCATCCAGCGCTGGCCATACGGCAATCCCCCGAACGCAGGTCCGGGGCCAGTGCGGCGGGTGCTCTCGATCCTAGATCCCGCCGCCGCCGTCGACGCAGACCCAGATGCAGTGCAGGTGATCGTCCGTGCAACCCGTCGACGACTCGTAAGGATTGGTGCTGGTCGCGCTGCAGTGGCACGTCGGGTACGGGCACTGTCCGACCGGGCAGGTGAAGCCGGCGGGCGGCGATTGTCCGTAGTCAGGGCACGCGGTCGGGTTGATCTGGACGAACCGAGGCTTCGCCGGGTCGCCCTTCAAGACCGCGGGCTGCACTCCGGCCTGGAAGTTCGAAAACCTGGGCAGCACCGTGTCCGGGCGCCCGTCGCCGTCGGTGTCGATCAGCGTCCCCTCGGCGTAGCGCGGGGTCGAGACGTAGGCCCACACGGAGCGGTCGGCCGGGCCGAGATCGATGCGGCGGGTCAGCTCACGGCGGACGCTCCGGTCGCCGGCGACCGGGATGAAGGTGACCCTGACGTTGAGGGCCAGCGGCGCCGAGTAGGTCCCGCCGAGCGGCTCGGAGCGGAAGATCCTCATCGTGGTCACCGGTTGCTCTCCGGGCGCCAGGCTCACCGCGACGTCATACTTGCCGCAGCTCGTCTCGATGGGCTCGGTGCTGGCGAGCGAGAGGGCGATGAGCTGAATCCGCGTCCTGGCCTCCCCCTGCTCGTTGAAGACCGCGTCGTCGAGCCGGCGGACGGCGGTGTCGATGCCGCCAAGGCCCTTGCCGGGGGTCACCGCGAGCGGCACGCCCTTGAACGCGATCGTCCCGGTGAAGGGGTTCGAGCCCTCGCAGAAGAAGCCCGCCGGGATCGGCTCGCCGGCGAAGCTCGTGTGCGTGCGGCCGGCGACGGTCATCCACACATCGATCCCCTTGCGAATCGGCTCCGACGCGACGGCGGCGGCAGCCAGGGTCAGCGCCAGCGTGCAGGCCACGACAGCGGCGGCACCTGGGGTGCATCGACTCGACAGTCTCATTGCTCCTCCTTTGGGCTTTAAATACCTGATCGCCTATCTACTATAAAGAGGTGTGGGTCCGTCCGGCGAGGGGGACGAAACGCGCCGCGGCGAAGACCGGGCCCCGGGACCCGATGACCGCGGGCGGACGAGACGGCGAGCGGGAGGCCCTCAGAGCGCCGCTGGCGGAGCCTGGGCGCTTGGCCAGCGGCCGGCGGGACCGGGCTCGTGGCGCAGCGCGCCAAGGACGCGCAGCAGCGCGATGGGATTGCCGAGCAGCATCGAGTTGACGATCAGCGAGTGCGGCGCCTGGTGGCGGGCGTACAGGCGGCCCAATCGCCGCTGCAGCCGGCGGACGTGGATCCAGTGCACCTGGGGGAAGAGGTGGTGGGTGAGGTGGGTGGCGGCGGTGAAGTGGTTCACCCACGAGAAAAGGCGCGCCATCCTGGTGCGAGGCTCGAGGTAGGTGGCCTGCCGGAAAGGATGCGCCAGGTCGCTCGGCGCATGATCGGTCAGGTTCATCAGCAGGCTGGCGATCAGCGCCACGACCATCGTCGCCGGCAGGAACAGGAACAACGTTTCCCGCCAGCTCAGCGCGAGCAGGATGGCGATCCAGACCGGGATGGACCACCGCGTGGCGACGATCTCCCAGAACTCGGCAGGCTTGGTGCGCCGCAGCACGCGAATGTAGGGCGGCAGCGGCGAGAGCGGCAGGTAGCCCCAGGCCGAGCGCGCCACCTCCACGGCCAGGTAGCGGCCGAGGGCGAGCCAGCCGCGGAGGCCTGGGGCGCGCTGGATGCGTGCCAGGGTGAGCTGCGGATCGTCGGCGGGGTCGTTGTAGCGATGATGCTCCCAGTGGTGGTAGCGCACCTCGAGCGGGCTGGTGAGCAAGAGGACGCCGAGGGCGCGCACGGCGGCGTTCGCCCAGGAGCGAGAGAAGGGCGGCCAGTGATTGAAATAGTGAATGGCCACGTCGAGCGCCAGGCTCGAGTAGATGGACCAGGGAACCAGGAGGACCGCCTTCACCGGCCAGGGCAGCGGGCCGAAGACCAGCAGGTAGGTGGCGGCGATCAGCGCCACCCACTCGACCACCAGCAACACGTTGGCGCGGTTCTGGCGGCGGATGAAGCGCGGGTGCTGGCGCTGCAAGCGCATGAGCCGCCGGGCCAGGAGGCGGGCGCGCCGCAGGTCCGCGGCGACGGATGGGCTCAGCGGCTGGGGTTCCAAGCCGTCACCGGTGCACGGGATCGATCCAGCGCACTTCCTCGGGCTTCTCCGCCGGCTCGATATCGAGGTTGACCACGACCGCCTCGTTGTCGCTCCTCACCAGGACGCATTCCAGCGGCTCGTCGCGCGAGGCGTTGATCTCCTGGTGCGGCACGTACGGCGGCACGAAGATGAAGTCGCCCGGGCCGGCCTCGGCGACGTATTCGAGCCGCTCGCCCCAGCGCATCCGGGCGTGGCCCGAAAGCACGTAGATCACGCTTTCGAGCGCTCCATGATGGTGCGCGCCGGTCTTGGCGTTGGGATGGATCTTGACCGTGCCGGCCCAGATCTTCCGCGCGCCGGCGCGGGCGAGGTCGATCGCCACGGCGCGGTTCATGCCGGGCGTCTGCTTGGTGTTCGGATCGAGAGAGCTGCCCGGGATCACCTTCACCCCGTGCTCCTTCCAGTCGATCGGACCTCCGGGCTCCGGCGTGGGGTCGCGGCTCATGCCGCGTATCTTAGACCAGGGCTTGATGTCACTGGTTGCGGAAGCAGTCGACGAGGTCGATGCGGGTGGCGCGGACGGCGGGCAGCAGGCTGGCGAGGAGGGCGACGGAGAGCAGCAGCAGGGCGGCCCCGCCGACCGATACGGGATCGACCGGGCTGACGTTGAAGAGGAAGCTCTCGATGAGGCGCACCAATAGAGCGAGGAGGACGCCTCCCAGGACGAGCCCGGAAGCCACCAGCAGGGTGCCCTGGCGCAGCACCAGGCTGAGGACGGTGCGGCGCCGCGCGCCCAGGGCCATGCGGACCCCGAGCTCGTGGGTGCGCTGGCGGACCGAATAGGACATCAGGCCGTAGAGCCCGGCGGCGGCGAGGACGAGGCCGAGGCCGGTGAAGATGGCCAGGAGCAGGGCGCTGAAGCGCTGCTTGCCGAGCGACTCGGCGAGCCGCTGCTCCATGGTCTTGACCTGGCCGACCGGCAGCTCGGGGTCGAGCGACCGGAAGATGCTCCGCACCGGCGGCGCCTGGATCTCGGGCTTGCCGGCGGTGCGCACCGCCAGGCTGTATTCGGGCCAGCTGGTCTGGGTGAAGGCGAGATACCAGGTGGGGCCGATCTTGGCGTCGAGCGAGGAGTCCTGGACGTCGTCCACCACGCCGACGACGGTGAACCAGGGATTGACCATCTTCGCCCATCCTCGCCGCACCCGCTTGCCGAGCGGGTTCTGGCCGGGCCAGAAGGCCTTGGCCATCGCCTTGCTGACCACCACCACCAGCTGGGTGTCGGCACGGTCGGCCTCGCCGATCGTGCGCCCCTGCAGCAGCGGGATGCGCAGGGTCTGGAAGTAGTGGGGGCTGACGAAACGGTTGTTGACCAGCAGCACCTCGCCCGGCGTCGTCGGCGCGCGCCCCTCGACGT
>DATKFK010000977.1:0-4147 GCA_035544375.1 Thermoanaerobaculia bacterium | reverse complement strand
GGCGCGGCGGCCTATGCCGCTGCGGTCATCGCGCTTTTATGAAATGCATCCGAGCGGTAACCCGCGCCGAGCAACCGGCGCGGGCCTGGCCGAAGCTTGCCTGATTCCCTTCAGGGCCTGGAGGCCCGCTCGTTCAGCCCGGCGAGGGCGGCGCCGATCTCGGGGAGGATCGCCGGGTCGTCGATGGTGGCAGGCAGCCGGTACTCTTCGCCGTCGGCGATCTTCTTCATCGTGCCGCGGAGGATCTTGCCCGAGCGGGTCTTGGGCAGCCGCTTGATCACCGCCGCCACCTTGAACGACGCCACCGGGCCGATCCGCTCGCGCACGCGCTGCACCAGCTCGGCGACGATCTCGGCGTCAGGCCGGACGACGCCGGCCTTCAGCACCACGAAGCCGAGCGGGACCTCGCCCTTCACCGGGTCGGCGACGCCGATCACCGCGCACTCCGCCACGTCGGGATGGGACGACAGCACCTCTTCGACGCCGCCGGTCGAGAGACGGTGCCCGGCGACGTTGATGATGTCGTCGGTGCGGCTCATGACGAAGAGGTAGCCGTCCTCGTCCTTGTACCCCGCGTCGGCGGTCTTGTAGTAGCCGGGGAACTGGCTGAGGTACGACTGCACGAAGCCGTCGTCGTTGTGCCACAGCGTCGGCAGGCAGCCCGGCGGCAGCGGCAGCCGGAGGACGATGTTGCCGATGGCGCCGGGCGCGACCGGCCGGCAGTCGTCGTCCACCACCTGCACCTGGTAGCCCGGCACCGCCTTGGTGGGCGAGCCATACTTGACCGGCAGGCCGCCGAGGCCGACGCAGTTGGCGGCGATCGCCCACCCGGTTTCCGTCTGCCACCAGTGGTCGAGCACCGGCCGGCGCAGGTGGCCCTCCGCCCAGTGCAGGGTATCGGGGTCGGCCCGCTCGCCGGCCAGGAACAGCGTGCGGAAGCGGCTGAGGTCGTATTTCCTGATGTGATCGCCGTTGGGGTCTTCCTTCTTGATGGCGCGAAACGCGGTGGGCGCGGTGAACATCACGGCCACGCCGTGCTCGCCGATGACGCGCCAGAAAGCTCCCGGGTCGGGAGTGCCGACCGGCTTGCCTTCGTAGAGGACCGTGGTGCAGCCGTGCAGCAGCGGGGCGTAGACGATGTAGGAGTGGCCGACCACCCAACCCACGTCGGAAGCCGCCCAGTAGACCTCGCCGGGCTCGACCCCGTAGACGTTCTTCATCGACCATTTGAGGGCCACCATGTGGCCGCCGTTGTCGCGCACCACGCCCTTGGGGATGCCGGTGGTGCCCGATGTATAGAGGATGTAGAGCGGGTCGGTGGCGCCGACCGGCACCCAGTCCGCCGGCTGCGCCGCGTCGAGCGCGGCATGCCAGTCGAGATCGCGGCCGGGGACGAGCGGGGCCTCGTGCATCGGCCGCTGCAGGATGAGGCAGTGCCGCGGCTTGCTCCTGGCGAGCCGGATCGCCTCCTCGAGCAGATCTTTGTAAGGCACCACTCGCCCGGGCTCGAGGCCGCACGAGGCCGAGATGACCACCCGCGGCTTGGCGTCGTCGATGCGCGTGGCCAGCTCCGGCGAGGCGAAGCCGCCAAAGACCACCGAATGGATGGCGCCGATGCGCGCACAGGCAAGCATCGCCACCACCGTTTCGGGCACCATGGGCATGTAGATGATCACCCGGTCGCCCTTGCCGACGCCGAGCGCGCACAGGGCGCCCGCGCACCGCGCCGCCGCGTCGCGGAGCTCGGCGAAGGTGAAGCTCGCCCGCGCGCCGGCGAGCGGCGAGTCGTAGATCAGCGCCGGTTGCGCGCCGCGGCCCGCCTCGACGTGGCGGTCGAGCGCGTTGTAGCAGGTGTTGGTCTCGGCGCCGGCGAACCAGCGGTAGAACGGCGGCCGGCTGGCGTCGAGCACCCGCGACCACGGGCGGGTCCAGTGGATGTCCTGGGCCGCCTCGGCCCAGAATCCCTCGGGGTCCGCGAGCGAGCGGGCGTAGGCTGCGTCGAAGCGCGTAGGCATGGCGTCCCCCTGCGAGAGCTGGCCGCGACCGGCTGTGGGGCAATGTAACGCGCGCCGTGCGCGCGAGGCAAACGCCGCGCGGGCGGGGTAAGGGGGGGCGCGGGGAGAGGGGCCTCGGCGGCGCCGTACAGGCCGCCGGCGGAGCCGCATGACGGCACCGACCGCCGCGGCATGGCAGAGGGCTTGCTTCCCCTTCCGGCATGGAGCCGCGACAGGTCAACGAAGGGCATCGTGCGCCGTGGGGGCGGGTGCATGGCCTGGCGGCCGGCGCGTGGGAGAGGGTGCGCGCGGGCTGGTGGGGGCTGCGGCGGGCGCTCGCGGAGCGGCGGGGGCTGCGGCTCGGCCTGGTGGTGGCGCTCGCGGCCGGCGGCGCGCTCGCCTTGACGGGAGGCGTCGCCTGGCAGACCTGCGGCTTCGCGGGCTGCCCGGATGCGGCCCGGCTTGCCGCCTACCGGCCGGGTGGGGCGCCGTTGCTGCTCGATCGGCAGGGGCAGGTGATCGCCACCCTCGCTCCGGACGACCTGCCGGAGGTGCGCCTGGCGTCATTGCCGCCTCATCTCGCGGACGCCTTCGTGGCGATCGAGGACCGGCGCTTCCTCGAGCATGGCGCCGTCGACTGGCGCCGGGTTGCCGGCGCGCTCGCCGCCAACCTGCGGGCCGGCGGCGTCGAGCAGGGCTTCAGCACCATCTCGATGCAGCTGGCCCGCAACCTCTTCCCGCAGGAGATCCCCGGCCAGGAGCGGACCGCGACCAGGAAGCTGCTCGAGATCCGTGTCGCGCAACAGCTCGAGGCGCGCTTCAGCAAACCCGAGATCCTCGAGCTGTACCTCAATCACATCTATTTCGGCAACGGCGCGCGCGGCGTCGAGGCGGCGGCCTGGCAGTACTTCCGCCAACCGGCCGCGCGGCTCACGCTGGCGCAGGCGGCGCTGCTCGCGGCGATGCCCAAGGCGCCCAGCCGCTACGATCCGCGGCGCCACCCGGACCGCGCCCTGGCGCGGCGCAACCTGGTGCTGGCGCGCATGGCGGCGCAGGGGCGGGTGGCGCCGGAGCTCGCCGCCGCGGCGACGCGCGAGCCCCTGGGAGTGCGTGCCGCGCCGGAGCGCCCGCGCGCCCAGCCGACGGTCGCGCGCTACTTCGTCGAGGAGGTGCGGCACGAGCTCGACGAGCGCTTCGGCGGGAGCCTGTACACGGCGCCGGTGCGGGTGTGGACCACGCTCGACCTGGCGGCGCAGCGCGCCGCCGAGGAGGAGCTCGACCGCCAGCTGCGCTCGATCGAGTCCAGCCGGCTGGGGCGTGCGGCGCGGTCCCGCGCCGGCAGCCGCGGGGCGGCCGAGAAGGAGGGCGAGGGGACCGGTTCAGACCAGCAGCTCGAGGGTGCGGTCGTGGCGCTCGAAGCGGCCAGCGGCGACGTCCTCGCATGGGTCGGCGGCCGTGACTACGCCGCCTCGCAATTCGACCGCGTGACGCGCGCCCAGCGCCAGGCGGGGAGCGCCTGGAAGCCGTTCGTCTACGCCGCGGCCCTGGCGCGCGGCTATCCCTTGAGCCAGCCGATCGCCGACACGCCGCTGGTCGTGCCCATCGCCGGCGGCGGGACCTGGGAGCCGCGCAACTACGACAACTCCTTCGACGGCCGGGTCACCATGCGCGACGCCCTGGTGCGTTCCAAGAACGTGCCGACCGTCCGCCTGGCCCAGGCGGTGGGCTACGACAGCATCGCTGCGCTGGCCAGGAGCGACGGCATCACGGCGCCGGTGCCGCTGCTGCCGTCGATGCCGCTCGGCACCGTCTCGGTCTCGCCGCTGGAGCTCACCGCGGCCTACACGGCGTTCGCCAGCCTCGGCTGGCAGGCCGCGCCGCGGGTCCTGCTGCGGGTCGAGCGCGCCGACGGCACCGTCCTGTGGACCGCGCCGGAGCCCCGGCGGCGGCAGGTGCTCGACCCGGCGGTCGCCTACCTCCTCGACGACGCGTTGCGCGAGGCAATCGCGCGCGGCAGCGGGGCGCCCGGCCTGCCCCCGGGCTTCGCCGGGCACGCCGCCGGCAAGACCGGCACCAGCAGCGGCGGCAACGACCTGTGGTTCATCGGCTTCACGCCGGCGGTCGTGGCGGGAGTGTGGATCGGCTACGACGAG
>DATKFK010000976.1:0-7540 GCA_035544375.1 Thermoanaerobaculia bacterium | reverse complement strand
AGCATGAAGCTGCGAGTCTCCTCCATCTCTTCGCTGGTCACCGGCTCGTCCCGGATGCGGCGCAGCTCGGAAAGCACCTCGCGGGCGGCCGCTCCCGTCGATTCGGTGGCGACGGCGGCGCTGACCACGAACGGCCCCGGTCCAAGGCGTCCCGCGAAGCGGGTGGACGCACCGTAGGTGTAGCCGTGGCGCTCCCGCAGGTTGAGGTTGATGCGGCTGGTGAACTTGCCGCCGAGCAAGGTGTTCAAGAAGAGCAGCTTGGTGAAGTCAGGATGAGCGCGCGGCACCGAGGCGTGGCCCAGCCGCAGCTCGGTCTGGGCGGCGCCGGGGCGGTCGACGACGTAGAGCCGGAGCGCGGGCAGCGGCGCCGGCAGGATCGCCGGTTGCCCGCTCGCCGTAGCGCTTGCGGCGGCGCCGTCCTCGGCCGCGCCGGCGGCCGGCGCGGGGGAGGCCGCGAGCGCCGCGTCGGCGCGGGCCAGTAATTCCTCGGGATCGAGGTCGCTCACCGCCACCAGGATCGCGTCCGCCAGGTGGTACCGCCGCCGGTAGAAGGCAACGATCTCGTCGCGGCTGAGAGACGAGATCGAGGCCTGGGTGCCGAGCGGCGAGTGAGCATAGACCGTGTCCTGGTAGATGGCCGCCGCCAGCTGCTCGTCGGCGATGGCCGCCGGCTGGTGCCGCCGGCGCAGCAGCTCGGTCAGGCGCTGGCGCCTCAGGCGCTCCACCTCCGCCGCCGGGAAGGTGGGAGCGGTCGCCACCTCCGAGAAGAGGCGCAAGCCGGCGTCGAGGTGGCGCGACAGCGAGAGAATGCCGACGTAGCCGACGTCCCAGTCGGCGCCGGTGCCGATCTGGCCGCCCAGGCGCTCGATGTCGCCGGCGATCTCCATCGCGTTGCGCCCGGCGGCGCCCTCGTCGAGCAGGGCTGCCGTCAAGGTGGCGAGGCCCTCGCGGCCGGGAGGATCGTGCTGCGCGCCGGCGGCGGCCAGCAGGTCGACGCTGGCCAGGGGCACGCCCGGCAGTTGCGCCGCATAGGCCGCCACGCCCGATGACAGGCGGCGGCGGACGAAGTGTGGGAACCGGAAGGGATGGACCTCTCCGGGCGGCGGCGGCGCCGAACGGTCGATGGCGATCGTTCTCATGGCGGGACCGGTTCGGTCAGGACTGCGGCGCGTCCGGCGGGGAGGGAGGTTCGGGTGCGTCCAGGGGCTCGCCGGGGAGCGGCACGGAAACCATGGCCGGCGACGTCTTGGGCACGACGGTGACGACGGCCCGCTGCTCGGGACCGAGGAACCCGGCGGCGAGCTCCTGCAGCTCCTCGGCGGCGATGCCGCGGTAGCGGTCGACTTCGCCGGCGAGGCGCCCGGGATCGTCGAAGAACGTCGTGAACTGGGAGAAGCTGTCGGCGCGGTTGCTCAGCAGCTCGAGCGCGCTCCAGTAATCGGTCAGGATGCGGCTGCGCGCTCCGGCCAGCTCCTCGGCGCTGGGTGGTGCCGCGGCGGCGCGTGCCAGGTGCTCGCCCAGGGCGGCCTCGACGACCGCCGGCTCGACGCCTGGCCGCACCGTGGCCACGACCATGAAGTCGCCGATCGCCTCGAAGGGGTTGACGTAGGCGGTCACGTCCTGGGCGATCTGACGTTCGTACACGAGGTCACGGTACAGGCGGCTCGACTTGCCGGTGGCGAGCACGACCGCCAGCAGGTCGGCGGCATACCAGAGCCGGTGGCCAAGGGCCGGGGTGCGGCAGGCGAGGTAGATCCGCGGCAGCCGGACGTCGTCCTCGAGCAGCGCGCGGCGCCGGCTCTCGCTCGTGGGCAGCGGCGGCGGATCGCCGACCAGGGCGGGCAGCGCCGGCACCGGCGGCCCGGCGGGAATCTCGCCGAACCAGGCGTCGATGCGCTCGAGCGCGGCGCCGGGATCGAAGTCGCCGGCCAGGGTCAGCACGGCGTTGTTGGGCGCGTAGTAAGTGCGGAAGAAATCGCGCACCTCCTCGAGGGTCGCGGCGGCGATGTCGTCCATGTAGCCGATGACCGGCCAGTGATAGGGGTGCTCGGGCGGGTACAGCAGCTCGCGTAAGCGCTCGCCGGCAAGCCCGTAGGGCTGGTTCTCGACCCGCTGCCGGCGCTCGTTCATCACCACCTGGCGCTGGGTTTCGAGGTTTTCGGCGGTGATTGCCGGCAGCAGAAAACCCATGCGGTCGGACTCGAGCCAGAGGCCGAGGTCGAGCTGGTGGGCGGGAAGGGTTTCGTAGTAGTTGGTGCGGTCGTACCAGGTCGAGCCGTTGGCGACGCCTCCCACCTGTTGGACGTAGCGGAAGTGGTCGTTGGTGCCGAGATTGGCGCTACCCTGAAAGAGCATGTGCTCGAACAGGTGCGCGAACCCGGTGCGGCCGGGACGCTCGTTCTTCGAGCCGACGTGGTACCAGAGGTTGATCGCCACCAGGGGCAGCGAGTCGTCTGGGTGCAGGACCACTCGCAGGCCGTTGGCGAGGGTATGGCGGGAGAAGGGGAGATCCGCGATTGCGCTCGAGGTCATCAGGTATGGCGGGAAGAGGGAAGATCAGCGATTGCTATTGCGCTCGAGGTCATCATGATGCCTGAGGAAGGACTACGGCTGGAACGGACGGCGCCGGCGCCCAAACGATGAAGCGGCAGTCTATCACCTGGCCGCGACGGGCGGGTATCGTGGAATGCCCTTTAGGGGCTTGAGCTTGGGTCCTGCCGGTAGTGCTCCATCTTTGTGTTGCTGGCTTGGCGGCCGGCTGGGGGGACGGCTCCCCGGCCGGCCACCGTCCTCCGGCCGTCACTTGCGGGGCGACTGTGTCATGAGGGCGAAGGCGAGCAGCGTGGACCGGACCGCCAGGGATAGGAGGAAGAGTGCGAAGACTGGCAAAGTTGGACCTCGTCGTGGGCGGGGCCAGTCGGCTGGAACATCCGCGCCGCAGCTCGCCTCACCAAGGTCCGGCCCAAGGCGCTTTGCCGAGGGCGAAGGGGGCCTTTCGCGAGAGCTAGTAGGGGGTGGTGGGCTGCCGCCAGCGTTTTGCTGGCACACCTTGAGCGTCAAGGCTTGTCCTGGTGGCGGGTCAGCGGGGCCGGAAGGCCAGCACAACGCTCCAGTCGATCCCCTTGAAGGATCGCGGGCCGTCACACACGGCCGAGATGAAGTCAGGCTCGCCGGTCAGCTGGTTCGAGTGCACCGCCAGCTGGTAGCGCTCCCCCGGCACCAGGCGGAACCCGCCAGCCGCAACGAGCACCCACCCCTTGCCGGGGAGAGACGGCGGCCGGTAGCTCGGCCCGATGGGCTCCACGCCCGCAGCCTACCACCCCGCGCCACTTCCTCAAGCGCTGTAGAATCCCCCAGGCGCGGTCAGGCTCGGCCAGCCGCACCCGGGTACCCGCCCCCGGTCGCCGCGCCCTTAAGCCGGCGGGAACTCCAGCGGGGGTTGGCATGTCCCTTTACGATCTCTTTCCCGGCGGGTGGACCTGGTTACGCGATCACCTGTGGTGGGAGCTGCTGATGAATGTGCCGGTTGGCGCCTCGTGGGTGGTGGCTCGTTACCGTCGTCTGCCGGCCTCTCAGCAGTGGGCTGCGTTTTCGGTAATGGAAGCGCTCCTCGGTATCTCCGGAATAGGCGCTCTGTCCCGCTATGGTGGCGCTGCTACCATACCCAGCATTGCCCTGATGTTGATTGCGGCGCTGTTTCAATTAGATATCTTAGGTAAGCCCAGGGCGCGCAAGCTCAGCCACGTTCCACGGGTGTCGGCGGTGAACGGGGTGCTCCAGCAACGCCAAAGCGCTATAACCCCGCCAGCTCCCACGGCAGACAGGAAGCAAACAGAGAGAGGCGGCACCTTACAAGTAGAGATCGTCAAAGCAGCAGATTGGGGTGCGGACTATGTCTCGGCGACGCAAATATGGGACCATCCTGACAGTGAGATAACCGGCACGCTGGTAGCGGCTGCCTTGGATGGCATAACGGTCACCAACCATGGAAGCGTACCAACGGAACTATTGGGGATATGGGTAACTGCGCCAGACTCCTCACAAGATGAATTGCAGCCAGTCAGGATTGAAAAGAGCGACTTCAGGGGCGAGAAGGTGATAGGGCCACACCGCAAAGAATCCTATGAGCTGGAGTATGAAGCAGTCTTCAAGGAAAGAATCGCTGCGCAGGACTTGGTGATACGAATTCGCGCAACAGGGCACGAGATTGTAACGGTTATTCCGCCCAAGGATTTTCTCATCCCTAAGACGGCGGCGCCAGTGCGCGTTGCCCAAACAACTGCTACGCAAGATGAGGGCGCGCGGCGTGAGCGCGTGAGGGTGCGTGCCGTCCTTAATCATCTGTCTGACGGCGAACTTCGGATACTCAATGCATTAGCCAAGGAAGGGCCGCAATCGATACTTGTCCCTGAACTAGCCGTGACGAATCTATTTAACGCCGACCTGATTGTACTGCTGGGCGCGAGCCATAGGTTCGGCGAGTCATTTGTTGATCTGCACCCTAACGCAAAGCAAATGATCGTCGAATCCATTGGTGCCTACTGGCCCCGGCCACGCGGGCCGGAAGGCGGGTAGTGGGGCCTCAGTGCGTGCCCGGTCCCCGAGGATGTCGGCGGGTTCAAACCCTGCGTGAATAGGGCATAAAGGGCGACGGGAAGAGGGCGCGCAACCTGTCTCGCTCCGCCTCGGACTTGGACGAGTCATACCAAATGCAACGATGTGAGGCTTCCTCGCGTCCCCAACCAGACTTCTGGTAGGCATCCTCTTTCCAGGTCTCTACTGCATCCGCTGGTCGCGTAACCTCACCGGAGGTTACCTTGCCGAAGTGGGTACTTGTCCCCTTGACCCACCCGTCGGGAGTCAGGTGTTGTTCCTCTGTCCACTGATCGAAGGCCATGGCGAAAGTTACCTCCCTGCTAAACTCTAGCAGCTTGCCGCCTTCAGCAAGTCCGCGATGCTCCAGGGCTTCCGGGTGATCCCGGCCGCCATCGCCGGAGTCATGCGGATGCTCTTGTGCATCCGGCAGAAGTTGTAATAGGCGAAGTAGAGCGCCAGGGCGGCCCGCAGGTTGGCACGCTTGCGGCTGAAGCCGTTCGACAGCCGCGTCATCCGGCGAAGGTGGCCCCGCAGCGTCCAGTTGGCGCGCTCGATGTGCGACGTGCAGATCCGGCCCTCGTCGGGGTCGCCGGCAACAGTGATCTTCTCGGCGCCTATGAGGCGCGGCGGGGCGTAGCGCCGTTGTTCCTCTCCGCCCACCGCGCCAAACTCCTTGACCAATTGCGCGTAGTCAACGCGCGCGCCGAAGTTGTATTCCACGCTGTCGGGGTAGGTGTTCAGCCCGTCCGTAGTCAGCTGGAACCGGCCGGCTGTCGCCGCGCTCAGCTTCTCCATAAAGTCGTGCGTGTCCCAAGTGTTGCGCCGGCCCAGGTGCCAGGCGAGTACCAGCTTGGTGTGCCGCTCAAGACCGATGAAACAGTAGGCGTCGCCGACCTCGGGGTTGTCGATCTTCTTCCGCTCCTTCGTCCCCTCCTTGCAGTGGACGTATCCCCACACCTCATCCGCCTGCACGTCCTCGACGGTGACGTTCTTGACCGTCTCGGAGAGCAGCTGCTCGCAGCCGCCGCCGACCTGCACCAGGAGCTTGAGGATAGTTCCCTGGTGACAGCCGACTACCCGCTGGATCGCTCGGATGCCCGAGCCTTCGCAGAGCAGTTGCAGCACCAGCAGGGCCTTCTCGACCGGCAGGTTCATCGCGCCGAGGGGCCGGGCGCGGCGCTCAGAGAACGTCTTGCGGCAGGTGCGGCAGCGGTAGCGCTGGCGCCCGTCGCGGGTGCGGCCAAACTTCTTGGCGTTCTCGGCTTGGCAGAGGTGACAGACCATGGCGGCTCGCTTTCAGGCCGCCGCGCCGTGCCATAATCGGGGTGTGGGGTCCGTCTGGCTTCGGCTGGCGGATTCTTGGCCCTGGCGGTCGTTAGCGCGACTGTCAGGGCCGTTTGGTTTTCAGGGTGTCTCGTCCTCCTTCGATGCTAGAGTTATTGTAGGGCAAATAACCCTGCACGTCAAGAGAGAAAACAGAGAATCTTCGCGCTTGACGGCGCGGGGTTTTTCGGCCTACGATAACGGCATGGCTAGACCCAAGGCCGAGCAGACTCAATCCGTCTCCCTGCGCTTGCGTATGTTCCCCGAGCAAGAGCAGCTAATCCGCCAGGCGGCCGGCCTGGCGGGAATCGGCATCTCGGCCTGGATTCGCGAGCGGCTGGTGCGCGCTGCCCGCCGCGAGGTCAGCCAGGCCGCGCGGTATGAGGCTCCGGGGCCGGCTGGCCCACAGCAGCCCTAGGCCCTGGTGCGAAGGTGGGAGCGGCATGGCGGGCGCGCAGCGGTGTCGCATCGCTTTCCTCCTTCGAGGACTGCGACGCGGAACCGCCCGGTTGGTGTAAACTTCGCGCTGGTGAGGTCAGGCGGTTCCGCGTCTGTCCCTCAGAATCGCCGGCTCTGGTCAGCCGGCGATTCGCTTTATGACAGATTTAAAACCGGCCGTAACTGACAGAAGGGATTGTGTTTAGTCAGTGACTCAACCGAGGTGGTTTTGTCAGTGACAGAACCTAGGGGGTTTTGTCACCCGCTTCTTCTCTCTTATGTAACAGTAACCTCTTCACCTCGATCACAAAGAGGCGCCTGCTGAGTGGCGCGATCTTGAATTGGGCATCTTGCCCGGGATTGAGATCCGGCGGGAAGTTGAACCATTGCGCCTTCTCGAGTCTCCGCTGCTCTTCCTCTGGATCGACTTCCACGCTGAGGTTGCCAGATTCGATCTCCGCTTTTGCTTCGTTCCAAACTTCGGTCATGAAGCGTTCGTGCTTGCGCGCGTGCGCACGGTCAAGCCACTTATTGGTTTTGCCGCGCTTGCTGCCCGCAGGCGCCAAGAGTTCCGGGCGGAGGTGGCGCTTCCAAATCCGCATGAGGCGGCGGAAGTTTGTGCCGTCGCTCTCCTCCTTAGTGACCTGCTTGACAGCCGCCGTGACCGATAGCCCGCCCTCCACAATGAGATCTGCGACTTCGTCCAATAACACGCCGTCCTCGAAGCTATAGCTCGGCGGCCGGCCCGCTGCCGGTGCCTCCACAGACACGGTTTGCTGAAAGTAGTAAAGGGCGCAGGCTTCGATGGCCCAGGTAGGCGGTTTGTCGGGCGTGGCACCAATCGCCATAACGGCGAAGTGCAGCTGCCCTGTCTTTTCAAACAGTTCCTTAAATGTGGGCTCTATGAGCTTCTCGATGTCGAGCGGCACAGCACCCCCCGAGGTGCCCCCGTAGGAAAAGAAAGGCGGCGCGGCGGGCCAGGCTACGGGGGTGCCTGGCTTTCGGCGGCCAAACCTAGCCGCGCCTGTACTGCGAGGGATTCTATCGCGGAGGGGGCAGCATGGACTCGACGCGGCGGGACTGCTCATCCGCCAGCTCGAACAACCATGCCGAGACAGAGCGGCACCCCAGGTAGCGGGCGACGCGCGCCCACCGTCGGGCCTGCTCGCGCGAGGCCCGAACG
>DATKFK010000975.1:0-4608 GCA_035544375.1 Thermoanaerobaculia bacterium | reverse complement strand
GCAGAACCTTGGCTCAGCGACCCGGCACGCAGTTCGATGACAGGTCGGAGGATCTCCATGAGAAGTAGATCCTCCTCCTTGAGCCCCTGAGTTGGCCATCCCTTGTCGAGGTTGTCAACAAGAATCCAAAGCGACTCCTTGAATTTAAGGTAGCTAATCACGCTCCTTCGGAGCGCAGCCAAGTCATGCTTGTACAAAAGCCTTGTTACATCAGAAGCCGTCAGACGCTTCCCGGTTTCTAGGCCGAAGCGACTCTTGTAATCTGCCTCTATACGCCTGAAGAGCAGCGACAAGCGCTCGGCAAAGTCACCCTCACTAACAAAGTCATCACCTTCATAGGCATCTGCCAACGTGCGATAAGGATGGAACAAAGTTGCATCGCGCTTGTGCCTCTCCTTATCGTTTTCGAGTAGCCGGTGGCAAACCTCAAGGAGCAGCAGATATTCCCAGAACGCAGTTATAGTATGTTCAAGAGATCCGCCTCCCAGAAAGCTGAGGACGTCCTCTTTGAATTTCCTGAGCTTATAGCCCTCGGGCTTGAGATCGAGAATCGTATTGCGGCTACCACGGCGAAGTGAGTCACGCAGCTGGAAGAAGAGGGCTGTTTTCCCGGAGCCTTTTCTGCCTACAACGATCCTAACCTCCCCCCGAATCGAACGGAGAAAGGCGTCGGTCTGCAGATAGTAGCGACCCAAGTCGCGCATCTCGTTCTCGGCGGATGAGGCGCCGAAGGAGAGCTTGCCAAGCAGGCTTGTCGGCTCGCCGCCCGGAGGCGTTGTGTCAGTTTGCAGAGCCTCCGCAGTCCGAGCCGCGAAGTCGGCAATGGCGCCGTCAAGCTGAGCGTCGCTTTCACAGGTTTCGACAAGGTCGCGAAAGTCGAGAGGAACAGGGTCATATCCTTGCTGAAGGATTGTGCACACACGGCCGAGACCCTCTGCGAGGCCAGACAGGAACGCTCCCCGAAGATTATGGTCAACGGAGTCCTGTACCTCGGTCGGTATGAGATGGACCAAGATCCCAAACGATTGGGAGACTTCGCCTATTGCCTCGAAGGCGGATAGGCGAACCTGCTCGGAGGGGTCAAAGGTGCGATAGTTAAGACGCGCTTTCTTGAGTCGAGAGGAGATGCGTATGGCGAAGTCAGTCTTATACTTTGCGCCCAGAAGGTAAACCGGCGCCTTTTGGTTTAGGGGGCGTGACGCGACGGCAAGAGGCGAGCCCCAGTCGTCTGCGCGCAACAGACTCACGAGTTCCCTGGAGTTCTCATACTCACGGTAGCCAAGTGTGTCAAAGAGGCCTAACTCAGTTAGTTGCTTCGACCGAGCAAGGGCTCTGTTGCGCAGGATCAGCACATACTTGCCCAGGCCAATGGCGTAGCCAACTTCATAGAAGACGTTGAAGTTTGGAACGGTAATGTCGGCCGCGAAGGAACGGGATTCGAGGATTGCCTGCGTGACGTTGGTGGCGATGAAGCTACCATCTGGATCAAGTGCTCGCCATGTCTCGATGGTACCCGGGACAGTCGCGTTCAAGGAACGGGCCGCGGCTTCCAGCGGTTGTCCAAGTGACTCAGGGTTCGAAGGGTAAGCCAAGAAGACGGAAGCCACGCTGCCCCCTCCTGCGGTTAAGGCGCCACAGCTGGATAGATTCGCCTCGCATTGCATCGGCGCGGCCCTGCGCGGATGCAGGAAGGCGCTACAGGAGCTGCGGCTATTATAGCCTTATAATGGTCGTCTGAAGCAGAACCAACGGCAGTCCATCTACTAGCCTGCGCCCTCTCATTCTCGCCAAAAAACTTGGGAACAGCTGACTTGGAGAGCTCGTTCTCCAAGTCAGCGTGGGCCGCCCGGGCAGGAGGAAATCCTGCCGATTCCACGAGCTGCACTGAGCGATGTTTCCTCCGCTCCAATCCGTCACCCCGCTGCGGATGGCAGATACGGGTGACCGCGCGACCGCAGCCAGTCGATCTCCCAGGCGTAGTCGACCGGTCCACCCCACCAGTCGGGCAACGTCGCACGGCCGTCCACGGCGACCCCTTGGCTCGCGAGCCGTGCCACCAGGGCCGTGACGGGCTCTCGTGCCGCTGCCGGCAGCGCCGGAGCCTCCGGGAGCGGCCGGCCGTCGGGTCGAGAGAAGCGCGCCTCGCCGTTGGGCGCCAGATCCATCGAGAATCCCTCCTCGTGGACGGCGCGATGGTGCCGGCGGCAGAGCAAGAGAGTGTTGGCGAGGCTGGTCGAGCCGCCATCGGCCCAGGGCTCCACGTGGTGAGCGTCGCACAACCTCCTGTTACAACCCGGGAAGCGGCAGCCGCCGTCGCGATGCTCGAGAGCGCGGCGCAGGCCGGGTGAGATGGCGCGGGTGCGGCGGCCGACGTCGAGCACCTGGCCGTCCGCGGCGTGCCGCATCACCACCCGCGCCGAGTCGCAGGCCAGCCGCCTGGACGTTTCCGCGGAAACGTGCGTGCCGTCCGCCAACCAGGACGAACCGCCCTCACTACCCTCGCCGTGGGCTGCCAGCACCTCGGCATCCACGTGCACCACCACCTGATACCGGTCGCCACGACTGCCTGGATCGAGGCCCGCGGCGAGGGCGCTCTCGGCCACCAGGCCCAAGGCGTCCGCGCGGCGTTGCTCCGCGGAAATCTCCTCTGCTATTGCCTCGTGCTCCTGCGCGTCGCCCGGCGTCTGGCCGCGCCGCGGCCCGTAGAGTGCCTCGGCTCCGGCGTCCAGGGCACGCAGCAACGCCGCGCCAGCTTCTGGTGCGAGGCGCCCAGTCAGGACCACCATGCCGTCCTCGTCGGTGTAGGCCCGCAGGTACCGCGCTGCATGATGGCGCTTCTCGTCATCCCTCGTTGCGATCCGGTCGACCCGCCGCATGCCGCGGACCAGCCGCTCGACGTGAGCCGCAGTTCCCGCACGCGCGAAGCGCAGCAGTTCCTGCTCGTTGGCCGCCGTGGCGATGCGCGTCAGGGCGCGGACCTTGGAGTAGGAGATCTCGCCGCGGCGCATCGAGGCGGCGAGCAGCGGCAACGCGCCGAGCGCGCGCGCCACGCGCACCTTCTCGCGCGCCGCGCCAAGGTCGAGTCCCACGCGCCAGCACAGCCAGTGCGCACAAGATTGGAACCCGCTGTTCCAGCCGGCGCGCTCGTCGAAATCGCGCAGCATCGCCAGCAGCTCGCAGGTGGCCGCCGAGATCTGTGCCGACAACTCGGCGATGCGCTCTCCGAGTTGCTCGAGTTCCTCGATGTTCGCGCCGCCAACCCTCGCCTGGATTTCCTGACCTGCCTCGTGCAGCGGTTCCCCGATGGTCATCTTCGTCCCCCTCGCCTGCCATTGTAAGCCCATGATTTTCAAGCACATGGGTGGCTGCGGCGGGGCCGATCGGCAATGGTTGAAGAGTCCAACGAGGCTCGCTGCGAGAACGGGCCTCGGCGCCCCCCTCGCGGGCCAACCGATGCCCTTCAGGCGCTGGTCCGAGGATCTTGGCGCAGGGGGTCGAAAAGGCTTGTCAAGAGGGGGGCGACGAGGTTTGCCTGCTATTCGTGCTCGCTACCCTCGCCGTGCCCACCGGTCTCGGCATCTTCGCCATTCTCCGAGAGGCCGAGCGCTGCCGGAAGGTCGCTCGGCTGCGCGAGGCGCCAGTGAGGACTGATGGCGATTGCTGCCTCGCCGGCAGCGGCCGGCGCCGGGGCGTTACCGGCAGCCTCGGCGTGGGCCTCGCCCCATAAGGTCAGGGCGAAGGGGGCACCCGCGGCCTGCGCGGTCTCGGCATCGATCCAGGTGTCGCCCACCAGCAGCAGGCGCGGCGCCGGGACGGCGAGACGGTCGGCGAGCAGGAAGAGGCCCCCGGGATTGGGCTTGCGGGTCGGCAGGGTGTCGCCGCCCACCACCTCGCGCAGGTAGCGATCCAGGCCCAGCCCCTGAAGGATGCGGCGGGAGAGGGCCTCTCCTTTATTGCTCAGCACCGCCAGCGCATAGGTGGGCGCCAGGGTGGCGAGCATGGCGGCGATCCCGGGGTAGGGCCGGGTGAGCTTCAGGCAGACCTCGGCGTAGTGCGCCAGGTAGCTGGCCAGGGCCTCCTTGATCTCGTCCTTGCCGGCGCCCGGCGGCAGGGCGCGCCGCACCAGCATGCGCGCCCCTTCTCCCACCATGCCGCTCACCTCGTTGACGGTCAGCGGCGCCAGGTCGCGCTCGGCCCGCATGCCGTTGACCGCCGACGCGATGTCGCGGCGCGAATCGATCAGGGTGCCGTCGAGGTCGAAGACGATGCCGCCGATGGTCTCGACGGCAACGGGCGCGGCAGGCGGCTCAGGTGGCAACGAATTCGGCCTCGATCCGGCGCGGCAGCATGCCCGCCGCGAACCCGCGGTCGAGCAGCAGCTGGACGGCACGGCGGCCCGCCTCGCCGTAGTCCCGGGTCCAGTCGTTGACGTACATGGAGACGAAGCGGTCGGAGCGCACCGGATCGTCCTCCAGGCCGCGGGCGTAGCGCACCGCGTAGGAGAGGGCCTCGGGGCGGTGGTCCAGGCCGTAGGCGATGCTCGCCTGCAGCAGCCGGCACAGGCGCCGCTTGAGCGGCTCGTCGAGGTCCCGCCGGATGCCGTTGCCG
>DATKFK010000974.1:0-3203 GCA_035544375.1 Thermoanaerobaculia bacterium | reverse complement strand
CGCCGATGCTGTAGCCGAGCATCGCCTGGGGCTGCACGCCCCAGGACATCCACAGCCTGGCCAGCGCGTACTCGACGGCGAACAGCGCCGGGTGCAGCAGCGCGGTGCGGTCGAGCGGCGACGGCGCGGCCGCGGCGCCGCCCCGGCCGAGCAGCCGGCGCAGGTCCGGACCGCCGCCAGGCGCGGCTCCCGGCTCGCCCGCCGGGTAGAGCACGCCGCGCAGGTCGAGACCCAGGTGCGGCAGCAGCAGCTCGCTGCACAGATCGAGCTCGCGGCGGAAGACCGCCTCGCCCTCGTAGAGGCCCCGGGCCATGCCGGGATGGTGGTCGCCGATGCCCGCGAACAGGAACGCCGGGGTGGGCAGCCGGTTGGGGTCCACCTCCGCCGAGAGCACCCGGCCGGGGGCCGCGCCGCGCAGCAGCTCGACCGCCTCCCGCGGCTCGCGGGCCACCAGCATCCGCCGCCAGCCGAACGCCCGCCGCCCGCGCTGCAGGGTGTGGCAGACGTCGGGGAGGGCGAGCTCGGGATGCGCCTCGAGGTGGTCGGCGAGGCGGCGGGCGGCGCGCTCGAGCGCGGCTTCGCTCCGCGCCGACAGCACCAGGGTCTGCCAGGGGCGCGAGGCGGCGGCGGGGCGCGGCGGCGGCGCCTCCTCCACCACCACGTGGGCGTTGGTGCCGCCGACCCCGAAGGAGCTGACGCCGGCGCGGCGCGGCGCCGGGCCCTCCGGCCAGTCCGCCAGCCGCGTGTTGACGTAGAACGGCGTGCCGGCGAAGTCGATGCGCGGGTTGGGCCGCTCGAAGTTCAGGCTGGGCGGGATCTGCCGGTGCCCGAGCGCCAGCGCCGCCTTGATCAGGCTGGCGGTGCCCGCCGCCGCGTCGAGATGCCCGATGGCGGTCTTCGCCGAGCCGACGGCACAGAACCCCCGGCGCGCGGTGCCGGCGGCGAATGCCTGGGTGAGCGCCGCGACCTCGATGACGTCGCCGAGCGGCGTCCCGGTGCCGTGCGCCTCGACGTAGCCGATGGTCTCCGGGTCGATCTCGCCCATCGCCTGCGCGGTGGCGATCACCGCCGCCTGGCCGTCGATGGACGGCGCCGTGTAGTCGAGCTTCAGGGCGCCGTCGTTGTTGGCGGCGAAGCCGCGGATGACGGCGTGGATGGTGTCGCCGTCGGCGAGCGCATCCTCGAGCCGCTTGAGCAGCACGACCGCGCCGCCGTCGCCGAGCACCGTGCCGTCCGCCGCGGCGTCGAAGGCGCGGCAGCGGCCGTCCGGCGCGTAGACCCCTTCCTGGCGCAGGTAGCCCGAGCGCAAGGGAGCGGTGACCGAGACGCCGCCGGCCAGCGCCATGTCGCACTGGTAGCCGAGCAGGCTCTGGCAGGCAAGGCAGGTCGCCACCAGCGAGGTCGAGCAAGCCGTCTGCACGCCGACGCTCGGTCCCTTGAGGTCCAGCTTGTAGGAGGCCAGCGTGGCGAGGAAATCCTTGTCGTTGCGGATGCGCAGCAGGAGCGGCCCGATCTTCTTGACCAGCTCGCGCCGCGGCGCCAGGTTGTGGATGAGATAGCTGCTGACGTTGGCGCCGGCGAAGACGCCGACCGCGCCGCCGTAGGCCGCGGGATCGTAGCCGGCGTGATCGCAGGTTGCCCACGCCAGCTCGAGGAACAGCCGCAGCTGCGGGTCCATGGTCTCGGCCTCGCGCGGCGTCAGGCCGAACAGGCCGGCGTCGAAGGCGTCGGCCTCCGGCGCCACGCCCCGCGCCTTGACGTAGCTCGGGTCGCGCAGCAGCTCGGGGTCCACCCCCGCGGCCAGCAGCTCGGCGTCGGTGAAGAACGAGATCGACGAGACGCCGCCGGCGAGGTTGCGCCAGTAGGCCGCGAGGTCCAGGGCCCCCGGCAGGCGCACGCTCATGCCGACGATGGCGATGCCGATGCCGGCGGGCTCGGGCGTGCCGTCGCCGTTCACGCGGGACCCTTTCCCGGCGCCGCCTTGGGGCGCCGCTGCCGCAGCGCCGCGCGCTGCAGGCTGGCGCGGTCCAGCGCGCCGCGCTGCGGCAGCCCCGGCCCGGCGGCCCTGCCGCCGCAGGCCGCGGCGCTCACCGCGAACAGGTTGTAGAGCACCGAGCCGGCGAGCAGGGGGTCCTGCTCGACGACGACGCTGAAGCCCTGCCGGCGCAACAGCTCGAACACCTGCTCGAGCCGCCCGTCCAGGGCGTGCACCTCCATGACCAGCTGGCGGACCTTCGGCCAGTGCCGCGGCTCGATCCCCAGGAGCACCTCGAGCTCGCACTTCTGGACGTCGACCTTCAGCAGGTCGATCGCGTCCAGGCGCTCATTGACGATCACCTGCGACAGCGTTACCAGCTCGCACTCGAAGCTGGCGGCGGTGAAGCGCGCGTCCAGCAGGTCCTCGGCCACGTCCATGATGCGTTCCATGCCGGCCATGCCGGCACGCCGCTGGTTGGCCATGATGGTGCGCAGCACGTCTTTCTCCTCGTCGAGGTTGGCGTGGAAGGAGGACATGCCCGAGCTGTAGGGATAGAACGTCAGCGTCGCGCGTCCCGGCGCCGCGGCGACGCCGCGGTTGAACAGCCGCGCTCCCGGACAGTGGCGGGCGGCGTTGTGGGAGAGGATCCGGTAGAGCGGCGGCGCCGGCTCGAAGGTATAGGTCCGGGGGTCCCGGCAGATGCCGTGGACGAACAGCGTGAACAGGCCGATGTTGCCGCCGACGTCGAGCACCGTGGCACCGTCGCGCAGCGCGACGCCGTGGCGCAGGTAGATCCTCTTGTCGAAGATGTCCTCGTAGATGTGCTCGGCCTCCATCCGGCTCTGGCAGCCGATGGTGAGGCCGTTGGGCAGCACGAGGGTGGGAGGGCTCCAGTCGTCGAGCGCCACCCCTGTCGCCGCCACCTGCGCTCCCGGCTCCATCGCTTCACCTCCTCGCTTACGATGCCGGCGGCCGCTGCCTGGCGCGGTCCGCCATCTCCTTCTGCCTGGCGAAGGCCAACCGCTGGCTCTTGCCGCGCTCCTGCGCCCTCCCCCGCTCGCCGCCGGCCGCGGGCGGCGCGTCCTGCGCCAGGTAGCGGGACAGCGAGTCGATGGTCGGGTGCCGCATCAGCTCGACCAGCGTCAGCTCCCGGCCAAGGGCGCGGCGCAGGCGGCCGTGGGCCTCGACGAGCAGCAGCGAGTTGCCGCCCGCCTCGAAGAAGTTG
>DATKFK010000973.1:0-2709 GCA_035544375.1 Thermoanaerobaculia bacterium | reverse complement strand
TTCTCCCGAAAAGGGCGCGGAGACCCTGGTCTACCTGGCCTCCTCGCCGGAGGTGGACGGCGTGACCGGCGAGTACTTCCACCGCTGCCGCCCCGAGACACCCAGCCCCGCGGCGCGCGACGATGCCCTCGCCGGCCGCCTGTGGGTTGAGACGGCCCGGCTGGCCGGGCTCGAAGACCAGGCCAGGCCCGGATGAGCGCAGGGCCGCCGGACCGCCGCAAGGGCCGGCCATGATAAAGTCGCGGCCACGCCCCGACGAGCGCCAGTCCCCAGAATGGCCGAGACGCCGAACGATCCGCTGCTGGCCTTCCTCCGCGAACATGCCGGGCGCTACTCGCCCGAGGCGCTGCGGCAGCACCTCCTGACGCAGGGCTACGACGCCGCGCGTATCGACGCGGCGCTCGACGCCTATCGACGAGAGGCCCCCGCGGCCGAGGGCGAGCGGCCGGGCACCCTCGCCCTGGTTGGCGTCATCCTGGCCGTGATTGCCGGCGTGGCCTTGCTCCTGGCCGGAACCTGCGGCGGCATCATCGGGTTCGTCGTTTCATCCGAATCCAACAATCAGGCGGAGGGCCTGGCGATCTTCGTGGGCGTCATCGTGGTGGTCGTGCTGGGGGTGACCGCGATCGTCTCTCCCATCCGGTGGTACCGGCGGCGCTCGGCGCGGCGGACCTCTCCGCCCGCGAGCGAGAAGCGGCCATGAACGGCCTCGGCCTCGACTCCTTGGGCGGCGCGCCGCTGCATGCGCTCTTCGTGCTGCTGGGCACGGCGGCGGCGATGCTCGCCTTCGCCGCCAGCGCGCACCACCGCAGGGTTTTCGATTTTCAGCTGCTCGCCCTGCTGGCCGGCGCGATCCTCTGCGGGGCGCTCGGCGCGAAGCTCGCGGTGCTGTGGCGCTACCTCGACCGCGAAACGGCGCCGTCGCTTCTCGGCCTGATCGTGGCCGGCGGCCAGAGTGTCCTCGGCGGGCTGTCAGGCGCCTATGCCGGCGTGATCGCCACCAAGCGGCTGATCGGCTACAGCGCCGGCACGGGCGACCTGTTCGCGCCGGCGGTGGCGCTGGGAATCGGCATCGGGCGCTTCGGCTGCCTGCTGACCGAGACGCCGGGGTCGCCGACCGGCGCCCGATGGGGCGTCGTCGTCGACGCGGGGCGGGCGGCGCGGATCGCCGGCTTTCCAAAGGCATGGATCGGCGTGCCGCTCCATCCCTCGTTCGCCTACGAGATCGCGTTTCATTTCGCGATGGCCGCCCTGCTGCTGCGGCTGCGGTCGCGCGGCGCCCTGCGCGACGAGCTGTTCAAGCTCTACTGCCTGGCCTACGCGCCGTTCCGCTTCCTGGTCGAGATGGTGCGCGGCAACCCGGCGGTGTGGCACGGCCTGACGCGCTCCCAGCTTTTCCTGATCCCCGCCATCCCGCTGCTCGCGCTGGCATTCTTCGCGCGGCGGCGGAACGCGCTGCCGCCGCTCAACGCGCTGGCCGAGCTCGGACCCTCGGCACGATAGGAGCCCTGCCATGCCCGGGATGCCGCTACGCGGTGACCGCCTGCTGCGTTACGTCTCGGCCTTCTGTCCCCACTGCCACGCCGAGGATCCGGCCCGCCCGCTCGCCGGCGTCCGCCGCCTTAGCGGCTACCTGGCCGAGGAGGAGGGGCGCGTCTGGCTGGTCCGCGGGTGTCCGGAGCATGGCAAGGTGCGCACGTTCTACGACGAATCGGCCGAGATCCTCGCCTACCTCGAACAGTGGACCGCCCCCACCAAGCGCCACACCGCGGACGTGGCCGGGAACTTCGATCCCATTCCGCTGGCCTACCTGCGCGGGCTGCCGGAGATGCAGACCCAGCACACCTGCATCCTGCTCCAGGACGTCGAGCTGTCCTGCAACCTCTGCTGCCCTAACTGCTTCGCCGCGAGCTCCCCCGAGCTGGCCGGGGTGGTGCCGCTTGCCGACGTGCTCGCGAGCCTGGACACGCGCCTGGCGCGCGAGGCCGGCTGGCTCGACGTCCTGATGCTGTCCGGCGGCGAGCCCACCCTGCACCCCCAGCTTCTCGACCTGCTCGACGCGGTGCTCGAACGCCCTGTCGGCCGCGTGCTCATCAACAGCAACGGCATCGCCATCGCGCACGACGACCGGCTGCTGGCCTACCTGCAAGAGCACCGCAAGCGCATCGAGGTCTACCTGCAATTCGACGGCTTTCGCGTCGAGACGCATCGCCATCACCGCGGCGCCGACCTGCGGCGGATCAAGACGCTGGCGGTCGAGCGGCTTTCGGCGGCCGGCGTGTTCACCACTCTCACCATGACGGCGGCGCTCGGGGTCAACGACGACGAGATCGGCGACGTCGTGCTTCATGCGCTCGCCACGCCCTTCGTCGGCGGCGTCGCCATCCAGCCGCAGTTCGGCAGCGGCCGTTCGACCGCCATCGATCCTCAGCAGCGGCTGACCCACACCGGCGTTCTCGCCCGCCTGGCGGCGCAGACCGGCGGCCTCGTTTCCTGGCGCGACCTGACGGCGTTGCCGTGCAGCCATCCGCACTGCTGCAGCATTGGCTACCTGGTCGCCACCGATGGCGGCGCGTGGCGCTCGCTGGTCGCGATCCTCGGCGCCGAGCGGCTCAAGATGCACCTCGAGCTGGTGAGCAACCGGATCGTTGCGCCCGAGCTCACCGCGGAGCTGCGGTCGCTGGTCAAGTCCTCGTTGCTGGGGTTGCT
>DATKFK010000972.1:0-2615 GCA_035544375.1 Thermoanaerobaculia bacterium | reverse complement strand
GCCTTCTCGGCGTTGACCACGATGACGAAATCGCCGGTGTCGATGTGCGGCGCATAGGTCGGCTTGTGCTTGCCGGTCAGCAGCTGCGCGGCCAGGGTGCACAGGCGGCCCAGGGGCACCCCCGCGGCATCCAGGACGTGCCACTGATGCTCGATCTCGGCCAGCTTCGGGCTATAGGTTCTCTTCATCACCACGTCTCCATGCACAGTCCCTGAGCGGCCTGAGCAGCGGGTCCGGCTGCGGAAGTCAACGGCAATCGTCGGCGACCTGCGGCGATCGGCCAAAGCGTCACGGCGAGCCACTCCCGCCTCTGCGACGCAAAGGACCTCGAATGATAGGTGGTCGGACGTGGCTTGTCAAGGCGCTCTCGGCACCCGCCGGCTCCGTCCGCACCCGCTTTCTCGGTAGACTGAGGCACCATGTGCCCCGGCTCCCCGGACATCCCGCTCGCGCGGCCGTCGCCGTCCCCGCCGCCGGCGCCATCCCCGCGGTCGTCGCCATCCCCGCGGTCGTCGCCATCCTCGCCGCCGGCGCCGTCCGCGCCGCCCGCGCCGTCCGCCGCCGCCGGGCTCGACAAGTCCGGCCGCACCATCCGCGACATGTTCGGGGCCGTGGCGCGGCGCTACGACCTGCTCAACCATCTCCTGTCGGGTGGGCTCGACCTGTGGTGGCGCCGCCGGGCGGCCGCCGCGCTCGAGCTGCCGCCGGGACCGCCCGGCGCCCTCGTCCTGGATCTCTGCGCCGGCACCGGTGACCAGGCGGTCGCGCTCAGCCGCCGCGGCGCGCGCGTGGCGGCGGCGGACTTCTGCCTGCCGATGCTGGCCCTGGCACGCCGCAAGTTCAGCCGGGGCCGCCGGCGCCGCGGCATGCGCCGGCCGTCGCCGGACGCCGCGCCGCGCCCGCGCCCGCTCGCCGCCGACGCCCTGGCCCTGCCTTTTCCGCCGGGGCGCTTTGCCGCCGCGACGGTGGCCTTCGGGCTGCGCAACGTGGCGGACCTCGATCGGGCACTGCGCGAGCTGGCGGCGGCGCTGGCCCCCGGCGGCCGCCTGGCGGTTCTCGAGTTCGCCGTGCCCGAGGCCGCGCCGCTGCGCGCCCTCTACCTGTTCTACTTCCGCCGCGTGCTGCCGCTGATCGGCCGCCTGCTCTCCGACAGCAGCTCCGCCTACGACTACCTGCCGAGCTCGGTCTTGGGTTTCCCGCAGCGGCGGGCCTTCCTCGACCGCATGGCGGCAGCGGGGTTCGCGGACCTTGCCTGGCAAGACCTGGCGGCCGGCATCGTGTGCCTCTACCGCGGCAGCATCGCCACCTCGCCCGCCCCGCCGCCCCCCACCGGTCTCGCCGGATTCGCCGGCGCCCGGCCTCCCGCCCCGCGCGCCCCGGGGGCCGGCCTCGCCGGCCTCGCCCGCTTCGCCCCTGCCATCCAGCTCATCCATCTCGAAAGGGAGGTCCGACTCGTGAACATCCTCGACGGCAAGGCCGCCGCCGCCGCGATCCGCGCGGAGGTGGCGACCGGAGTGCGCGAGCTGCAGGCCGCCGGCAAGCGGGCGCCGGGCCTGGCGGCGGTGCTGGTGGGCGACAACCCGGCCTCGCAGGTCTACGTCGGCAGCAAGATCAAGGCTTCCGCCGAGGTGGGCATCGCCAGCCGCACCCTGAGACGCCCGGCAACGCTCGCCGAAGAGGAGCTCATCGCCCTCGTCGACGAGCTCAACGCCGACGACGAGATCGACGGCATCCTGGTGCAGCTGCCGCTGCCGCGCGGCATCGACGAGCGGCGGGTCATCTCCCGCGTCTCGCCGGACAAGGACGTCGACGGCTTCCATCCGCTCAACGCCGGCCGCCTGTGGCTCGACGAGCCCGGCTTCGTGCCGGCCACGCCCTACGGCATCCTCGAGCTGCTGCGCCGCCACCAGGTGCCGTTCGTCGGCAGCCGCGCGGTGGTGGTCGGCCGCAGCGCCACGGTCGGCAAGCCGATGGCCGCGCTGCTCCTGCGCGAGCACTGCACGGTGACCATCTGCCACAGCCGCACCGTCGATCTCGCCGCCGTCACCCGCGAGGCCGACATCCTGGTCGCCGCCATCGGCCGCGCCGCCGTGATCGGCGCCGATCACGTGCGGCCGGGAGCGGTGGTCATCGACGTCGGCATCAACCGCCTGAGCGACCGCGCCGCCGTCGAGCATCTCTTCCCCGGCGACGCCGACCGCCTGCGCCAGCTCGAGACCAAGGGCTCTGTGCTGGTGGGCGACGTCGATTTCACCCGCGTCGCACCCCTTGCCGGCGCCATCACTCCGGTGCCCGGCGGCGTCGGCCCGCTCACCGTCGCCATGCTGATGGTCAACACCCTGGCCGCCGCCCGCCGGCGCCAGGGTCTGCCACGGTGAGCGCCGGAGCCGGCTCGACGACCGCCTATCGCGTCGGTCTGACCGGCGGCCTCGCCAGCGGCAAGAGCACGGTCGCCGGCTGGCTGCGCGACGCAGGCTTCCAGGTGATCGACGCCGACCGCCTGGTGGCCGAGCTCTACCGCCCTGGCGAACCCGGCGCCGCGGCGGTGCGACGCCAGTTCGGCGCCGGCGTGATGACACCGCAGGGCGGTGTCGATCATCGTGCGCTCGCCGCTC
>DATKFK010000971.1:0-8959 GCA_035544375.1 Thermoanaerobaculia bacterium | reverse complement strand
CGTCGCCGGCCGCCGCGGCACCGGGTGGAGCGGCGCGTCCGGCGCCGTCAGCGGCGGCGGCCGGTCCGGCCGTCAGCCGCTCGAGCCAGCCCGCCGCCCGCGCGCCGCCGTCGTGCGCCAGGCTGCCGGCGGCGCTGGTCCACTCCACCATGCGCTCGTGCGACAGCAGCAGCGCCCACGCCTCCTGGCGCAGGTGGCGGTCGCAGACCGTGGCGAGATAGACGCCGACGTCGAAGCCGGGGGCGAAGCGGGTGATCAGGCCGTCGATGGCGATGGCCGAGCGGATGTACTTGATGACGTCCCGCTCCGGCCAGATGCCGGTGGCGCGCGACAGCCGCAGCATGTCCAGCATCACCAGGGTGAAGTTCTTGCGCAGCTGGCGCTCGCGCCCCTGGAGGTCGTACCACGTGTCGGCCAGCCGCCCCAGCCGGTCGCGGAAGCCCTCCGGGTCCGAGGCCGCGTCCATCACGGAGACCTTGAAGAACGCCTCGCACATGCCGTCGAGGTCGGCCCGGGTGTAGGCGAGCGTCATGCGGATCAGGTGCCGCCGCGAGTAGTGGCTGAGGATGCCGGTGATCCCGAAGTCGACGTAGCCCACCACGTTGCCGGGCAGGATCATCAGGTTCGCCGGGTGCAGGTCGGCGTGGAACATGCCGTGGCGAAAAGCGTCGCCCAGGAAGTTGTCGATGACGTTGCGCGCGAACTGGCGCGGCTCGAAGCCGGTCTGCTCGACGCGGCGCAGGGCCATGGCGTCGCCCGCCTCGCGGGACCGCAGGTAGCCGAGCAGGGTCGCGCCCTCGAAGAACTCCGTCACCAGGGTGCGGCGGCTGGTGTAGGCCCACAGGATCTCGGGCACCCGCTCCGCCGGGTTGCCCCTGGCATTCTCGTGGAGCCGCTGCATGTAGCGCGCCTCGATGCGGAAATCGAGCTCCTCCTTCGTCCACCCCAGGAACTCCGACAGCGGCTCGATCATCCAGTACAGCGGCTTGACGCGCAGCGCGCGGATCAGCCGCACCGTGGTCGACATGAGGCGGATGTCGCCGGCGAAGTCGGTGTCGACGCTCGGCCGCCGCACCTTGACGGCGAGCTTGCGCCCGTCCAGCCAGGCGACGTGGACCTGGCCGATCGAGGCGGTGGCGATCGGCGCGGCGTCGAAGCCGGTGAAGATCTCGTCGGGCCGGCGTCCGAGCTCCTCGACGAAGATGCGATCCACGTCCTGCACGGCGAAGGGCGCCATGCGGTCGAGCAGGTTCGACAAGGCGGCGCAGTACTCGAACGGCAGCACGTCCGGCTGCAGCGCCAGCATCTGGCCGAACTTGACGAAGGTGCCGCCGACATCCTCGATGGCCTGGCGCAGGCGCTCCGGGCCGGAGAGATCGCCCGGCGGCAGCCGGCGCCTGAGGGGGGTCAGCAGCGGCGAGGCCGCCAACCGGCGCCCCAGGAGCATCGAGATGCCGTGCGCGGCGAGGACGCGCGCGATCCGGGTCAGGCGGCGCAGGTTGGCCCACGTCGTCTTCAGACCGCACCTCCTCCGTCCTGCCGCGCCAGCGGCACGGGCGGCGCGGCGCGGGAAGGATCGAAGATCGCGCCGCGGAAGATCGACTTGCGGCGCGCCAGCATGTCCCGGATCGCCGCCTCCATGCGCGCCCGCACCTCGCGGCTGATCGCGCGCACCACCTCGGGGTCCTCCGCCGCCTCCGGCGGGTGCTGCTCGCCGACCGGCAGCGGCTCGAGGAAGCGGGTGTGCCACTTCGAGGGCAGCGGCAGCCCGGGCAGCGGGAAGTTGGGCGCGAGGGGCAGGAACGGCCACTCGGCGACCCGGCGCACCAGCTTCGAGTCGATGCGTCCCAGGATCGGATAGATCTCGGCGCTGCCGACGGTGACGAACGGGACGATCGGAGCGCCCTGGCGCAAGGCCATCTTCACGTACTCGTCGCGGCCGAACTTGCCCAGCCGGTAGGCGTCGCGGTACATGGTGAAGGCGCCCTGGATCCCCTCCGGGAACATCCCCAGCAGCTCGTCGTTCTCGAGCACCCAGTCGGCGTTCTCCTGGCAGGCGAGGAGGCCGCCGAGCTTGGTCATGTAGTTGGCGAGGAACGGGAACTTGACCAGGCACGGATGGATCAGGAAGCGCGGATGCCGCCCCAGCTCGCGGGCGATGAGATGGAGCGCCATCACCCCGTCCCAGGGCATGAAGCCGCGGTGGATGCCGGTCAGCACCGCCCGCCCCTCCCGCGGCACGTTGCCGAGCCCCTCGTGCTCGATCCGCCAGTAGGCGTCGTGGAGGAAGCGGAAGAGCGTGCGACCATAGGCAGCGATGTAGCGCTTGTCCTGGCCGTAGGGATCGAAATCGGGCAGCCCGGCGAGGTCCGCCGCCGCCGGGGGCCCGCCGGCCGCGCGCTTGCCGTTGCGGCCGCCGCGCGGCGCCAGCTCCGCCACGATCGCCGCGGCGCTGCTCGAGCGCGGCGCGAAACCGAGCTCGCGCTCGATCTTGCCGCCGGACACCGTCGAGCTATGGCGCAGGTAGT
This sequence comes from Thermoanaerobaculia bacterium, assembly GCA_035544375.1. Classification (GTDB taxonomy): domain Bacteria; phylum Acidobacteriota; class Thermoanaerobaculia; order Multivoradales; family UBA5704; genus JASLEW01. Next base: position 6,431 of record DATKFK010000971.1, on the reverse strand, counting down.
CGAGCCGCCCGGCGCCGCCGAGCACGCCCAGCGGCAGCCGCCGCGCGCCGGCCAGCCGGAGCGCCGCCCGCAGCGGCAGCGCGCCGGCCGGCGCCACGTGGTAGATGCCCGGCTTGCCGGCGCCGCGCTCGAGCGCGTGCTCGACCGCCGCGGCGAGGTCGTCCGGGCTCAGCAGCTGCACCGTCGGGTCGAACCCGGCCGGCACCAGCGCGGCGCGGCCCCGCAGCACCCGGCACAGCTCGTCCTCGCCGTCGGCGGCGGCCACGGCGGCCGGGCGCAGCACGATCAGCTCGGGCGTTGCCGGCGGCTCCTCGGGCGGCAGGCTGCCCAGGCACTTCGCCGCCAGCGCCTCGAGATCGAGCCAGGCGCGCGCGATCGGGTTGCGCCCCGGCGGGCGCTCGGACTCGGCCGACCAGCCGGGATGATGATGGCCGGGGCTGACCGCGGCGGCGCTCGACACCAGGACCACCCGCGGGAGGCCGCCGTCGCCGGCGCGCCCTGCGCCGCCCGCGGTGTCCGCGGCGTCCATCCGCGGCGCGGCTTGCCGGGCGAACGCCAGGAAGGCCGAGAAGAAGGCAGCGGCGTCGGCGAGGTCGGGCAGCGCCGGCGACCCGGCCCGCCGCGGCGGCCGGTAGACGACGGCATCCCAGCCGGCGTTTCCAGCCGACCCGGCCGTGCCAACCGATCCGGCCGTGCCAGCCGACCCGGCCGTGCCCACCGCGCCTCCCGTCGCGCCTTCCGCGAACGCCGCGGCGTAGGCAGCACCGGCGCCGCCCGCGCCGCCAGCGGCATTGGCGAACTGGCTGTCGCGGCCGCCCGCGGGCACGAAGCGGCTGCCTCCCGGCGTCTGCGCCATCCCCGGCCGCGCCGCGAGCCGCCGGCTCACCTCGTCGGCGGGACCCACGAACAGCCAGCGGCCGGGAGCAGCCGGCTGCGCGGTCCGGGGCGTCTGAGGCTGTTCGACGGCTGGCGCCATGAGATCAGGCTTTCGCGCGTTCGCGCCGCGTCTCGTGCATGGAAACCGCGCCGGTCCGGCCGATGTCCGCTGGCGCCGTCGGGGCGGCGGGCGCCGCCGCGGCCGGCAGCGCATGAGCCGCAGGCGCATCGGGCGCCGCCGGCTCGCGCGCCTCGCGCGCCCGGCTTGCCGCGCTGGCCGGCACCGACCCGTAGGACGTGTCGGCGCCCTGCGACGGAGTCCCCGCAGTGCTCGTTCGCGGGGCGCCGACCAGCTGCGGCGAGCCGTAGGCAGTGCCGGCGCCCCGGGCGAGGGCCGCGGCGACGGCCTGCGCCGCATGCTGCGCCGAGACGATGACCGGCGTGATGCCGCCCCCGGGCCTCACCCAGTGGCCGGTGAAGAACAGGTTGCGCACCGGGCTCGCCAGCTCGGGCCGGCGGGCGCCCAGCTGGTCCGGCGACATCTCCCAGCCCAGCATCGCGCCGTGGTGGTTGAGGGTGAAGCGCCAGGAGGTCTCCGCCGAGGCGCTGGTCCTGACCACGATCCTGTCCTCGATGCCGGGGATCATCCGCGATAGATGGCCGAAGACGAAGCTCTCCACCTGCCGCTTGTGGAGCGGCCAGTCGGTCACCGCCGCGTAGTCCAGCTCCTGCACCTTCTGCACGATCAGCACCTGCCCGCCCGGCGGCGCGATCGCCGGCTCGTACAGGGTGGGGACGAAGAGCTTGAAGCGCAGCGCGTCGCGCCCGACGCGGTCCATCTCCCAGGAATCCCAGTGATAGCCCTGCACCTGCTCGAGCGTCTCGGCAGGCACGCCGGCGAGCCCGATGTGCGTCAGCCAGCAGGGGAACGTCGGACGCAGCCGCCGCAGCTGCAGCAGGGTGCCCGCCGGCAGGTGCTCGGCGCCGACGAGGGTTTCGAGGGTGTGCAGCAGGTCGGCATTCGAGACCACCGCGCCGCAGCGCACCGTGCCCGCGAAGCGCACCGGTCCGCGCAGCGTCTGCAGGACCACGCCGCGCGCCACGCCGGGCTCGCCGGCGCCGCCGGAGGCTTCGACGACGATCCGCCGCGCCCGCGTGCTGGTCAGGATGTGCCCGCCGCACTCCTCGAAGCGGCGCGCCAGCTCGTCGGCGAAGGCCTGCGACCCGCCTCGCGGATAGTAGTTGCCGAGGAAATACGACAGCCGCAGCATGGAGTCGAAGACGAAGGAGGTGCGGCCCGGGGGCGAGCCCCAGTGCGGGCAGTCGGCGGTGAGCAGCAGCTTGAGCTTCTGGTCCGCGAAGCGGCGATCGAGCGCCTGGCGCACCGTGAGGCCGCGATACGGTTCGAGGCGCGAGGTTTCCCGGCCGCGGAAGTGCTCGAGCAGGCCCAGCAGGTAGGCCTCGCGCACCTCGGCGAAGAAGGCGTCGAGCGCCGGCGCCTCGTGCGGGAACTCGGCGTGGAGCTTGGCGAGGTAAGCGGCGAAGTCCGCGGGCACGGCGAAGCGCGAACCGTCCGGGAAGTGAAAGGTGTCCACCGGGTCCATCTTGACCCAGCCGGTCTCGACTCCCAGGTCGGCCAGCAGCTTGCCGGTCAGCGTTTCGGGGTTGCCGAGCAGCGGATAGAAATGGGTGGCGGCGTCGAAGGTGAAGCCGCCCCGCCGGAAGGTGCTGCAGTAGCCGCCTGCCATGTAATGCTGCTCGACCAGCAGGACGCGGGCACCGTCGCGCGCCAGCAGGTTGGCGGTGATCAGGCCGCCGATGCCGGAGCCGATGACGACCGCGTCGTAGCGCGGGTCCGGAGCGCACCGCAGGCCGCGGAAGAGGCGCTTCAAGCCGCCGCCTCCGCACGCCGGCCGCCGCCGGCAGCCGGCGGCCGCGCCCGGCACCTGCTCCAGCGGCTCTCGCCAACCTCTTGAGCGGCCATGAGATCAGAGTACCGGTGCGCGAGTCCAACCGGCAATGGGTCGCCGGGATTAAATAGGGTCCAAAGGCGGCGGCACCGGCGGCCCCGGCGCGAAAGCGGCGTGGAAGGCGGTCGGCAGCGGCGCCTCGAGGACGATCTCGGCGCGCGGCCCGGACTCGACGTCCAGGGCGTCGAAGACCAGGTAGCGGCTCTCGCCGCGCAGGGCGTCGAACAGCGGGCAGACGAGCGCGACGTGCCCCGGGTGCGCGGCGTCCGCGGGATGCGCCGCCAGGGCCGGCTCGCCGGTCAGGTACTGGCCCTTCGGCGCCTGCCACACCGCCGGCGCCCGGCCGGCGCCGCGCCGCCAGTCGCAGTGCACCAGCTGGTCGTAGAACTTGCGGCCCTGGCGGCCGGTCGCCGAGATCCCCAGCATCCACGCGTCGCCGGCAGGCCTCGCGCCCAGCCGCGGCGCGGTCACCGGGAAGTCCGGCGCCCGCTCGTAGTCGAGCTCCAGGCGCTGCGCCACCTGCCGGCGCGCGAGGTCCACGGTCAGCCGCACCGGCCGCCCGGGACCGACGGCCGGGAACATGTCCGGAAGGTCCAGGTACTGGTCGTAGACCGGCCGGTCGAGCTCCAGCAGGTCCACCACCAGGCGGCCCGACTCGTCCTCCCCGGCGCCGATGCCGTGCAGGCAGTACCCGCGGCCCACCGGCACCCGCACCACCTCCGCGTCCGCTTCCGGCCCGCCTGCCGTCGGCCGGCTGCCGCCGAGCGGCACGATCACCAGCTCGCTGCCGGCCTCGGGCTCCCAGCGCAGGGCCTCGAGCAGGGTGCTGCCCCCGGCCACCAGCGCCTGCAAATCAAGGTGGTAGGGGCCGGCGTGGAACACGGCGTGCCGGGGCGCGAGGCAGAAGTCGTGCATCGACACCGGCCGCGCCAGCGGCACCCGCCGCCTCGCCACCAGGCCGCCGGAGGCGCCGAAGCGGTACAGGTGCAGCGACGGCCGCTCGCTGGCATAGGAGAGGCCGAAGTTGTAGAGCTCGCCGCTCGCCGGGTCCAGCTTGGCATGCGCCGCGAACGGGCTCACCGGGTTCAACGCGCCGCCGAAGGTGAAGGGGCCGCGCGTCGCCAGCGTGACCGGATCCAGCTCCCAGGGCAGCCCCTGCTCGCCGCAGGCGAAGAGCGTGCCGGCGAACGGGACGACGCTGACGTTGACCGGCGATTCGAGGGCCATGCCCCGCACCAGGCGGTCGCCCGCGAACCTGGTGCCGAAGGTGCGGAAGAGCGCGCGTCCGGCCGCCTCCTCGGCGGTCCACTTGGCGCTGCGCACGAAGCGGTTGGCGAAGTGGACGCGGCCTTCCCCGGCGAAGCGCAGCGCCGTCACCATGCCGTCGCCGTCGAGCCAGTGGCGATAGCGCAGGTCGCCGCGCTGGAAGCGGCCGGGGCCGTTCCAGTAGCAGGTGCCGCGCAGCCAGTCCGGCAGCGTGCCGCGCACCTCGCGCACCTGGTAGGAGCGCTCCTCGGGCACGAACGAGAACAGCCGCTCGAGCCCCGGCGCGAAGTCCTCGGCCAGCGCGACCGGCGCCGCCTGCCGGCGGGGGTCCGCGGTCTCCGGGCGGGGCGCTGCCGCGCGGCCGGGGGTCTCCGCCGGTCCGCTCATCCGGGCTCCCTTGCCGACGCCGCCATGGCCGCGGCCTGCCCCTCGGCGGCCACGGCCGCGGCCTGACCCTCCGCCGCCACCGGCGCGGTCACCGCCTCGTCCGCCATCGCCGCCGTCGTCTCCATCGCGGCCGCGCCCGCCGGCGCCGCCCGCCGCACCTGCCGGAAGCGCTCCATCGCCGCCGGCCGCAACCGCCAGGCGTAGGGCGCCGCTCCCGCCTCGATCCCGGCCAGCCGCGCCGCCATCGCCTCGGGATCGAACGTCAGCCGGCGCAGGTCGATGCCTGCCACGAACTCCCGCGACAGCGCCCGCGCGTCGCCGGTCACCGCCGCGCTGACGTGGGCGGCGATGAAGCGCGCCAGGTCCTCGAGGTTCTCGAGCTGCTCGCCAAGCACCGGGCGCGCCTCCTCGGCGCTCAGGCCGACCTGGTAGAAGCACTCCGCGGCGGCGCGCAGGTGGGCGAACTCGTAGAAATCGAAGTGCCGCGGCGGTCCGGGCGCGACCGGCTCGACCGCCGATTTCTTCCATTCGAAGTAGGCGGCGAGGAAGGCGTGCAGCTTGCGATTGGTCGGCCCCAGCCGCGCAAAGAGGCGCAGGAAGGAGGGGACGAACTGGCGGTCGGTGAACAGGTCGTTGATGAACGGGAAGACGAAGAACGAGAAGTAGACCGCGAGCTCCCACACGTAGCGCAGGGTGAACGTCTCCTGGTCGCCGAGCGTCGCGTAGCTCACGGCGAAGCTCGGCAGGTAGGAGTCGTAGACCGCCCGCGCCACCTGCTCGTAGAGCCGCACCTTGGACGCGAGCTGCGCCGGATCGCCGGTCAGGATGGCGTCCGTGATCAGCGTGTTGTAGACCGAGATGAGGTCGCCTCCCGGGCTGTAGAGCGGATCGGAGAAGCGGCAGGCCTCGCCGCACATCGCCCAGCGCGCCGCCGACAGCGTCTGGGTGCTGTCGAGCGCGAAGTCCTTGAAGCCGCTCCAATCGACGATCCGGCGCCCCGGCAGGTCGCGCGCGAACATCGGGTACTGGCGGCAGACCCAGTCGATCATCGCCGCCGGCGTCGCCACCTCCTCGCGCGGCACCAGGCTGCGGTCGTACACCAGGCCGAGGCTGGTCATGCCGTGCAGCGGGATGGTCCAGAACCAGTAGCCCTCGCCGCAGAAGTGATTGGTGGCGAGGAACGCCGGCACGTGGCCCAGCGCCATGCGGTCGCGCCGCTTGCGCACCGCCGGCGCGTCGAGGTCGGTCAGGCGCTCGATGTCCACCAGCCCGTCGACCCAGCACCAGGTCGCGCCGTGCCGGATCGGGCTCTGAGAGATGAGGCCCTGGCGGCGGGCCAGGTAACGGCCGCGCCCCGAGGCGTCCACCACCCAGTCCGCCGTGCCCGCGATCGTCTGCTCGCCGGAACGGAAGCGGAAGCGGTGCCTGGCGAGGCCGGCGGAGCCGCCGGCGTCGCCGGCCCCGTCGAGCGCACCGGCCCCACCGTTGCCTCTGGCGGCGCCGGCCGCGCCGAGCGCGCCGGCCTCAGCCAGCTCAGCCAGCTCAGCCGGCTCGGCCAGGTCCGCCAGCTCCACGTCGAGCTCGGTCGCCGGCGCGTGCAGCGCGAAGCGCGGCGACAGCAGATTGACGCGCAGCAGCTCCGCCTCGAAGACGTTGCGGTCGAGCTGGTAGGTGACGATATTCGAAAGGTTGCGAATGTAGGATTGATCGAGGTCCTCGTAGCGCCCGCCGCCCGCCGAGTGCTTCCAATAGAAACGCAGGTTGTACTTCATGTAATGTTCGCACAGCAGGTGCTCCTCCATTTCCAGCACCCGCGCGTAGTAATAGCCGCTCATCTGCACCGTCGCCTCGCCCACCTTCTGCTTGGTTGGCGGCAGCGCTCGCCGATCGACCAGCAGCACCTGCTTGTCGGACCGCAGCAGCAGTTGCCGG